>NZ_KV831779.1:0-838 GCF_001837205.1 Streptococcus sp. HMSC064D12 | reverse complement strand
TTGAGGCGCTCATCGATGCACTTGTACTTGCGGATTCGCTTGCACTCGTTGATGCACTCTGTGAGGCACTGGTACTTGCGGACTCGCTCGCACTTGTTGAGGCACTCATGGATGCTGAAGTGCTGGCTGATTCTGATGCACTTGTTGAGGCACTCATGGAAGCCGACGTACTTGCCGACTCACTTGCACTTGTTGAAGCACTTTGCGATGCACTTGTACTTGCGGATTCACTCGCACTTGTTGAAGCGCTCATGGAAGCCGACGTACTTGCTGATTCGCTAGCACTTGTTGAAGCGCTCATCGACGCACTGGTACTTGCGGACTCTGATGCACTTGTTGAGGCACTCATCGATGCTGACGTACTTGCGGATTCTGATGCGCTAGTTGAGGCACTCTGTGACGCTGACGTACTTGCTGATTCAGACGCACTGGTTGAAGCGCTCATCGACGCTGAGGTGCTGGCTGATTCACTCGCGCTGGTTGAGGCACTCATCGACGCACTGGTGCTTGCAGATTCACTGGCGCTAGTTGAAGCACTCATTGACGCGGACGTACTTGCTGATTCAGATGCACTTGTTGAGGCGCTCTGTGACGCGGACGTACTTGCTGATTCAGACGCACTCGTTGAAGCGCTCATGGACGCGGATGTACTTGCGGATTCGCTGGCACTTGTCGATGCGCTCATTGAGGCTGACGTACTTGCGGATTCGCTAGCGCTTGTTGACGCACTCATCGACGCTGAAGTACTTGCGGATTCGCTAGCACTTGTTGAAGCGCTCATTGACGCGGACGTACTTGCTGACTCACTCGCACTCGTTGAAGCGCTCATGGAAGCACT
>NZ_KV831778.1:0-312 GCF_001837205.1 Streptococcus sp. HMSC064D12 | reverse complement strand
GTACGTCTGCCTCAATGAGCGCCTCAACAAGTGCAAGCGAATCCGCAAGCACAAGTGCATCCATGAGCGCCTCAACAAGTGCGAGTGAATCCGCAAGTACCAGTGCTTCCATGAGTGCATCAACAAGTGCGAGCGAGTCAGCAAGTACGTCCGCGTCCATGAGTGCGTCAACCAGCGCCAGTGAGTCAGCCAGCACGTCCGCATCGCAAAGCGCCTCAACCAGCGCCAGCGAATCAGCAAGTACGTCTGCCTCCATGAGCGCCTCAACAAGTGCGAGTGAGTCAGCAAGTACATCAGCCTCCATGAGTGCCT
>NZ_KV831777.1:0-495 GCF_001837205.1 Streptococcus sp. HMSC064D12 | reverse complement strand
GTACTTCAGCGTCACAAAGTGCCTCAACAAGTGCTTCAGAATCGGCAAGTACTTCAGCGTCGATGAGTGCTTCAACCAGTGCGAGCGAATCCGCAAGTACGTCTGCATCAATGAGCGCTTCAACGAGTGCGAGCGAGTCCGCAAGTACAAGTGCATCGATGAGCGCCTCAACAAGTGCTAGCGAATCAGCAAGTACAAGCGCCTCAATGAGTGCTTCAACAAGTGCTAGCGAGTCAGCAAGTACTAGCGCATCGCAAAGTGCCTCAACCAGCGCCAGTGAGTCAGCAAGTACAAGTGCATCGCAAAGTGCTTCAACCAGCGCCAGCGAGTCAGCAAGTACAAGCGCCTCACAAAGTGCTTCAACAAGTGCGAGCGAGTCAGCAAGTACGTCAGCATCCATGAGCGCTTCAACGAGTGCTTCAGAGTCAGCAAGTACGTCAGCATCGATGAGCGCTTCAACCAGTGCTAGCGAATCAGCAAGTACAAGCGCCTCAA
>NZ_KV831776.1:412-918 GCF_001837205.1 Streptococcus sp. HMSC064D12 | reverse complement strand
CAACAAGTGCGAGCGAATCCGCAAGTACATCAGCATCCATGAGTGCTTCAACAAGTGCATCTGAATCAGCCAGCACTTCAGCATCGCAAAGTGCCTCAACTAGCGCATCTGAATCAGCCAGCACTTCAGCATCGCAAAGTGCTTCAACCAGCGCTAGCGAATCGGCAAGTACTTCAGCGTCCATGAGCGCTTCAACGAGTGCAAGTGAGTCAGCAAGTACTTCAGCGTCCATGAGCGCCTCAACAAGTGCTTCAGAGTCAGCAAGTACAAGTGCTTCCATGAGCGCTTCAACAAGTGCGAGCGAATCCGCAAGTACATCTGCGTCACAGAGCGCCTCAACAAGTGCGAGCGAATCGGCAAGTACGTCAGCATCGATGAGTGCCTCAACAAGTGCTAGCGAGTCAGCAAGTACTTCAGCATCCATGAGTGCCTCAACAAGTGCCAGTGAATTGGCAAGTACATCAGCGTCACAGAGCGCCTCAACAAGTGCGTCAGAATCCGCAAGT
>NZ_KV831776.1:0-312 GCF_001837205.1 Streptococcus sp. HMSC064D12 | reverse complement strand
GTACGTCGGCATCCATGAGCGCTTCAACAAGTGCGAGTGAGTCAGCAAGTACTAGCGCCTCCATGAGTGCATCAACCAGTGCTTCAGAGTCCGCAAGTACGTCGGCTTCCATGAGTGCGTCAACGAGTGCGAGTGAATCCGCAAGTACGTCCGCGTCAATGAGTGCCTCAACGAGCGCATCAGAATCTGCAAGTACCTCAGCATCGATGAGCGCTTCAACAAGTGCTTCAGAGTCCGCAAGTACCTCAGCATCGATGAGCGCATCAACGAGTGCAAGTGAGTCAGCAAGTACGTCGGCTTCCATGAGCGCTT
>NZ_KV831775.1:0-8268 GCF_001837205.1 Streptococcus sp. HMSC064D12 | reverse complement strand
GCGAGTTCGATTCTCGTCACCCGCTTTATTTGGAAACAAATAACCAAGCAATTAGCTTGGGCGCGTAGCTCAGATGGTTAGAGCGCACGCCTGATAAGCGTGAGGTCGGTGGTTCGATTCCACTCGTGCCCATTATATGGTCCGTTGGTCAAGGGGTTAAGACACCGCCTTTTCACGGCGGTAACACGGGTTCGAATCCCGTACGGACTATATTTTATGGAGGATTACCCAAGTCCGGCTGAAGGGAACGGTCTTGAAAACCGTCAGGCGTGTAAAAGCGTGCGTGGGTTCGAATCCCACATCCTCCTTATAATTAACGCGGGATGGAGCAGCTAGGTAGCTCGTCGGGCTCATAACCCGAAGGTCGTAGGTTCAAATCCTGCTCCCGCAATATGGCTCGGTAGCTCAGTTGGTAGAGCAATGGATTGAAGCTCCATGTGTCGGCGGTTCGATTCCGTCTCGCGCCATTTGTTTATATTTTGGAAGGGTAGCGAAGAGGCTAAACGCGGCGGACTGTAAATCCGCTCCTTCGGGTTCGGGGGTTCGAATCCCTCCCCTTCCATAGTTACGGGCATAGTTTAAAGGTAGAACTAAGGTCTCCAAAACCTTCAGTGTGGGTTCAATTCCTACTGCCCGTGTTAGTAAAGTGGCGAATGTGGTGAAGTGGTTAACACATCAGATTGTGGCTCTGACATTCGGGGGTTCGATTCCCCTCATTCGCCTATATTTTTGGGGTATAGCCAAGCGGTAAGGCAAGGGACTTTGACTCCCTCATGCGTTGGTTCGAATCCAGCTACCCCAGTTATACTTTGCCGGCGTGGCGGAATTGGCAGACGCGCTGGACTCAAAATCCAGTGTCCGCAAGGACGTGCCGGTTCGACCCCGGCCGCCGGTATATGTTACACTCCTTAAGGAGTGTTTTTTTGTCTATAGGAGTTTATTTTTTATGTCTGATAAATTTCACCTTCTCTTAAAACAAATTCGTTTTCCTGAGGATCACGATGCTTTTAAAGAAATTAAAGATGGTTCTATCGAAACAGTAAAGCTATTTAAATCAAAACGCCAATGGTTCTTTGTTTTTTCTTTTCCTAGTGTTCTGTCTTATGAGTCTTTTGCTCTTTTTGATAGTTTACTTCACTCTTCTTTTAATTCTTTAGGTGCTAAAGCTTCTTTTGAGATTCGTTTAGTTTCTACTGCTTGCGATGATTCTTTACTTGGAGATTATTTTTCATATGCTTTAGATAGTTTAAAAGTGTCACACTTTTCTACTTATTCTTTATTCTCAAATCTAAAGGTTGAGATTTCGAATAATAGTATTTTTGTTAAAGCTCCAGAGCATATTATAAAGGAAAATGTACAGGATAGATTTATTTCTTTGATATCTAAATCTCTTTCTCAAGTTGGTTTATCTGATGTATCCATTTCTGTTGTCGAAGATAAGGAAGCTTCATCTTCTTTAGAAGAGGCTTACCAAACAAATAAGGTTTCTTTACAAGAACAAGCTGAGTCTCAGGCTAGACAAGCACTTCAATCTATTCTTGAAAGTGCCCCAGCACCGAAATCTGTGACCGAACCATCACAAAATTTTGCTGAGAAACAAAGTCAACGTCAAGCTAGTTTTGATAAGGCTGAAATAACGCCAATGGTTGATATTAATTCTGAAGAGAATCGTGTTGTTTTTGAAGGATATATTTTTGATGTAGAGCAACGTGAAACTAAGACTGGTCGAATTATTATTAATTTTAAGGTAACTGATTATACCTCTAGTTTTGCTATGCAACGATGGGTCAAAGATAGTGATGAGCTCGCTAAGTTCGATATGATAAAAAAGGGGAACTGGGTTAGGGTTCGTGGTCGTATCGAGAATAATCCTTTCACTCATAGTCTGACTATGAATGTGCAAGATATTAAAGAAATTTCACATACTCCTCGTAAGGACTTGATGCCTGAGGGACAAAAGCGTGTGGAATTTCATGCGCATACCAACATGTCGACTATGGATGCAATGCCAACTGTTGAAGATCTTATTGATACTGCTGCCTCTTGGGGGCACCCAGCAGTTGCTATAACAGATCATGCTAATGTTCAGAGTTTTCCTCATGGCTACCATAGGGCTAAAAAAGCTGGGATTAAGGCTATTTTTGGTCTTGAAGCCAATCTTGTTGAGGATAAGGTACCTATTGTTTATAATTCTGAGGATTTGGAATTAAAAGAAGCAACTTATGTTGTATTTGACGTTGAGACAACGGGCTTGTCTGCTGTTCATAATGATTTGATTCAGATTGCGGCATCAAAAATGCATAAAGGTAATATTATTGAGCAATTTGATGAATTCATAGATCCAGGACATCCTCTTTCTGCATTTACTACTGAGTTGACCGGTATTACTGATAATCATGTTAAAGGTGCTAAACCTTTAGTGCAAGTTTTACAGGAATTTCAAGAATTCTGTCAAGGAACTGTGCTAGTGGCCCATAATGCGACCTTTGACGTTGGTTTTATGAATGCCAATTACGAAAGACATCAGTTACCAACAATTTCACAACCGGTTATTGATACTTTAGAATTTGCACGAAATCTTTATCCTGAGTATAAGCGTCATGGTTTGGGGCCTTTGACGAAGCGGTTTGGTGTGGCTTTGGATCATCACCATATGGCCAATTATGATGCGGAAGCTACGGGTCGTTTGTTGTTTATCTTCATAAAAGATGTGTTTGATAAGCACGGTTTGACTAATCTGGAACAGTTGAACACGGATTTGGTTTCTGAAGATTCGTATAAAAAGTCTCGTGTCAAACATGCGACGCTGTATGTTCAGAATCAAACTGGCTTGAAGAATATCTTTAAGTTAGTAAGTTTATCAAATGTCTCATACTTTGAGGGAGTAGCACGTATTCCTCGTACGGTCTTAGATGAGTATCGTGAGGGAATTATTGTAGGTTCTGCTTGTGCTGATGGTGAGGTTTTTGATACGCTTCTGTCTCACGGTATTGACAAGGCGGTTGAAGTTGCTAAATATTATGACTTTATTGAAGTTATGCCACCGGCAATTTATGCACCCTTGATTGCAAAGGATTTAATCAAGGATGAGGAGGCTATAGAACAACTGATTCGGGATTTGATTGAAGTCGCTAATCGTCTGGACAAGCCTGTGCTGGCTACAGGAAATGTACACTATATCAACCCTGAGGATGCCATTTATCGTGAAATCATTGTTCGTGCTTTGGGACAAGGAGCCATGATTAATAGGCCAATTGGTAAGGGAGAAAATGCGAAACCTGCTCCTTTACCTGAAGCGCATTTTAGGACAACTAACGAGATGCTAGACGACTTTGCCTTTTTAGGAAAAGACTTAGCCTATGAAATTGTTGTAACTAATACGCAGGCTATGGCAGATCAAATTGAAGAGGTTGAGGTTGTCAAAAAAGACTTGTACACACCTTTTATTGATCGTGCGGAAGAACAGGTTGCGGAGATGACATATGCTAGAGCGTTTGAGCTCTATGGTAATCCTTTGCCTGATATTATTGACCTGCGAATTGAGAAAGAGTTGTCTTCAATTCTTGGTAATGGATTTGCCGTAATCTACCTGGCTTCGCAGATGCTAGTTAACCGTTCAAATGAACGTGGCTACCTAGTTGGTTCGCGTGGATCTGTCGGTTCTAGTTTTGTTGCGACGATGATTGGAATTACTGAGGTCAATCCGATGCCGCCACATTATCTCTGTCCTAATTGTCAACACTCAGAGTTCATTACAGATGGATCTTATGGATCTGGCTTCGATTTGCCTGATAAGGAATGTTCAGAATGTGGAACGGAATATAAAAAAGATGGTCAGGATATTCCTTTCGAGACCTTCCTAGGTTTTGATGGGGATAAGGTTCCTGATATCGATTTGAACTTCTCCGGTGATGATCAACCATCAGCCCACTTGGACGTTCGTGATATTTTTGGAGAACAATATGCTTTTCGTGCCGGAACAGTAGGAACTGTTGCAGATCGGACTGCTTATGGTTTTGTTAAAGGTTACGAACGTGATTACAATAAGTTTTACCGTGATGCCGAGGTCGATCGTTTAGCCATGGGGGCTGCGGGTGTTAAGCGAAACACTGGTCAGCACCCGGGTGGTATTGTTGTTATTCCAAATTATATGGATGTCTATGATTTCACACCTGTTCAATATCCGGCTGATGATGTAACGGCTGCCTGGCAGACGACTCACTTTAACTTCCACGATATTGATGAGAACGTGTTGAAGCTTGATATTCTGGGACATGATGATCCGACTATGATTCGTAAGTTGCAGGATTTATCAGGAATTGATCCAAAAGATATTCGAGCAGATGATCCAGATGTAATGAAACTTTTTTCAGGGACTGATATTTTAGGAGTAACACCTGAACAGATTGGGACACCAACGGGAATGTTGGGAATCCCTGAGTTTGGGACTAACTTTGTTCGTGGTATGGTCGACGAGACGCATCCGACGACCTTTGCGGAACTCTTACAGTTATCTGGTTTGTCCCACGGAACAGACGTTTGGTTAGGTAATGCACAAGATTTGATTAAGGAAGGTATCGCCACTCTGAAAACAGTTATCGGTTGTCGTGATGATATCATGGTATACTTAATGCATGCGGGATTAGATCCTAAGATGGCCTTCACAATCATGGAACGTGTGCGTAAGGGGATGTGGTTGAAGATTTCCGAAGAAGAGCGTAATGGCTATATTCAAGCTATGCGTGAAAATAATGTTCCAGACTGGTATATTGAATCTTGTGGTAAAATCAAGTACATGTTCCCTAAAGCCCATGCGGCAGCCTACGTTATGATGGCCCTACGTGTAGCTTATTTCAAAGTGCACCATCCTATTTATTACTATTGTGCCTATTTCTCAATTCGAGCTAAAGCATTTGAGCTTAAGACGATGTCTGCGGGTCTTGATGCTGTTAAAGCTCGAATGGAAGATATTAAGGAGAAACGCCAACGAAATGAAGCGACTAATGTTGAAAATGACTTATTTACGACGCTTGAAATTGTCAATGAAATGTTAGAACGTGGCTTTACCTTTGGTCAGTTGGATCTTTATAAGAGTCAGGCAACTGAATTTCTGATTGAAGGAGATACTTTGATTCCACCGTTTATTGCACTTGAAGGTTTGGGTGAGAACGTTGCTAAGCAAGTGGTTGCTGCGCGTGAGGAAGGTGAATTCCTTTCCAAGACAGAATTGCGTAAACGAGGAGGTCTATCATCTACCTTGGTTGAAAAATTGGATGAAATGGGAATCCTAGGAAATATGCCAGAAGATAATCAATTAAGTCTTTTTGATGATTTCTTTTAATAGCTAAAGAGAATCGTCATCAACTTTGAGAGAATGGAGTCAGTCTCTGTTCTCTTTTTGTTTAGGGGGCTGCATGAGATGCTAAAAAGCCAAAGCTGAGAGGAAACCTTTTTCTTCGTCTTATGGTATACTGATAGAAAATTATAGTTTCAAGGAGTTAATTATGGTTTTACCAAATTTTAAAGAAAATCTTGAGAAATATGCTAGATTACTGGTTGCTAATGGGATTAATGTACAACCTGGTCACACAGTGGCCTTGAGCATTGATGTAGAACAAGCAGAGCTAGCTCATCTCTTAGTTAAAGAAGCCTATGCTCTAGGAGCAGCTGAGGTAATCGTTCAATGGTCAGATGATATTATTAATCGCGAGCGCTTCTTGCATGCTGATATGGACCGCATCGAAGAGGTTCCTGCTTATAAAAAAGCTGAGATGGAATATTTGTTGGCCAAGAAGGCAAGTCGCTTAGGCGTTCGTTCATCAGATCCAGGTGCCCTTAATGGTGTAGCTCCGGAACGTTTATCTGCTCATGCTAAAGCTACTGGAGTGGCCTTTAAACCTATGCAGGTGGCAACTCAGTCTAATAAGGTTAGTTGGACTGTAGCTGCTGCAGCTGGTAAGGAATGGGCTAAGAAGGTCTTTCCTGATGCTTCGAGTGATGAGGAAGCTGTAGATTTACTTTGGGATCAAATTTTCAAGACCTGTCGTGTTTATGAAGAGGATCCTGTACGTGCCTGGAAGGAACATGCTGACCGTTTGGATGCTAAAGCACGCCTACTCAATGAGGCACAATTCTCAGCCTTACACTACCAAGCACCTGGAACAGATTTGACTCTAGGATTGCCTAAAAACCATGTTTGGGAGTCTGCAGGTGCCATTAATGCGCAAGGTGAAGGTTTCCTTCCTAATATGCCAACAGAAGAGGTCTTTACGGCACCAGATTTTCATCGTGCAGATGGTTATGTCTCAAGCACAAAGCCTCTAAGCTACAATGGTAATATTATTGAGGGAATCAAGGTAACCTTCAAAGATGGTGAAATTGTAGATATCACAGCGGATCAAGGTGATGAAGTGATGAAGAATCTCGTCTTCAACAATAATGGAGCGCGTGCTCTAGGTGAATGTGCTTTGGTTCCAGATCCAAGTCCGATTTCACAGTCAGGCATCACTTTCTTTAACACTCTTTTTGATGAGAATGCATCCAACCACCTAGCTATTGGAGCAGCCTATGCTACTAGTGTTAAGGGAGGGGCAGACATGACAGAAGAGGAGCTTAAGGAAGCTGGACTTAATCGTTCTGATGTACACGTAGACTTTATGATTGGTTCAAATCAAATGGATATTGATGGTATCCGCCAAGATGGTAGTCGTGTACCGATCTTCCGAAATGGGGATTGGGTAATCTAAGTATGATGGAGAATTTATCATGATTGGAAGTATGATAGTTGGTTTTCTAATTGGCCTTATTGCCTCTGCTATATCAAATAGGGGTGAACATATGGGCTGTATTGGTAAGACCTTTGTTGGATGGCTAGGTGCTTTTGTTGGTCAGCTTCTTTTTGGAAATTGGGGACCGATGCTAGCAGATACTGCTATCGTTCCTTCAGTACTAGGTGCTGTTATCTTATTAGCCCTTTTTTGGAATCGTAATAGTTAGAAATGAAAGAGTTCTGAGGTATTGGTTAGATATCTAAGGACTCTTTTTTCTTATTTTTTCATTTTCATATACCACTTTTAGAAAAACTGTGGTAGAGTAATAAAAACAGCATCTATTTGGAAAGGACTAGAAATGAGTGACTTAGATAAAAACATGGCTGTAAAAAGTATGGTAGTTATGCGTAAGGCTTTTCGTACCATCGATGCCAAGGTTTCTGAGACCTTTAAAGAATTTAATTTGACACCAACTCAATTTGGTGTCATGGACGTGCTTAATGCCAAAGGACGTATGAAGATTGGCGAATTAATTGACCGCATGCTTGCCACCTCCGGGAATATGACTGTTGTCATTAAAAATATGGAGAAAAAAGGTTGGTTGACGCGAGAAGCCTGCCAAACAGATAAGCGTGCTTTCGAGGTTGATTTGACGGATGAGGGCCGTCGTATTATTCAAGCAGCAATCCCGCCACATCAGCGAGCTATTGAGGAGACTTTTTCCGTTCTGACACCTGAAGAGCAGGCACAGTTGGTAGAGCTCCTGAAAAAATTTAAGAATGTCTGAGCATATTTCTTTATATTTCTAATGGAATTATATATGTTACTATGTAGTAGTAAATATTAATTATTAGAAATACAAAGGAAACGTATCATGAAAAACATTCTATTTATCGTTGGATCTCTTCGCAAGGGATCATTTAACCACCAATTAGCAGAAGAAGCTGAGAAAATGCTAGCTGGTAAAGCTAATGTTTCTTATCTTGACTATAGTCAAGTACCTGTTTTTAATCAGGATTTAGAAAGTCCAGTTCTTCCAGTTTTGGCAGAAGTTCGAGAACAGATCTTGGCAGCAGACGCAATTTGGATTTTTTCACCGGTTTATAATTTCTCAATTCCTGGGTCAGTGAAAAATTTGCTTGACTGGTTGAGCCGTGCCCTTGACCTATCAGATCCTTCAGGGCCATCAGCTCTTCAAGATAAGATTGTAACCGTGTCATCAGTTGCTAATGGTGGTCACAATCAACTTTTTGATGCCTACAAAGACTTGTTACCATTTATCCGTACCCAAGTGGTCGGTGATTTTACAGCGACACGTGTAAATGATACAGCCTGGGCGGATGGGAAATTCCTAGCAACTGAAGAAGTTCTTGAAAGCCTTCAGAATCAAGCGGAATCTTTGATTGAAGCGATTAAATAAGAATAATGAATACCCGAGGTTTCTAGCTTCGGGTATTTTTATATCTTGAATTGTCAAATTAAGTGCATACTTTCCCCA
>NZ_KV831774.1:0-492 GCF_001837205.1 Streptococcus sp. HMSC064D12 | reverse complement strand
CGCTAGCGCTTGTTGACGCACTCATCGATGCACTTGTACTTGCCGATTCTGAAGCACTTGTTGAAGCACTCATTGATGCCGACGTACTTGCGGATTCGCTAGCACTTGTTGAGGCGCTCATCGAAGCCGACGTACTTGCGGACTCACTTGCACTTGTTGAGGCGCTCATTGAGGCCGACGTACTTGCCGACTCGCTCGCACTCGTTGACGCACTCATCGACGCGGACGTACTTGCTGACTCGCTCGCACTTGTTGACGCACTCATCGAGGCGCTTGTACTTGCAGATTCTGAAGCACTTGTTGAAGCGCTCATCGACGCTGACGTGCTGGCTGACTCACTGGCGCTGGTTGAAGCGCTCTGTGACGCACTGGTACTTGCTGACTCTGATGCACTTGTTGAAGCACTCATCGACGCGGACGTACTTGCCGATTCTGAAGCACTTGTTGAAGCGCTCTGTGACGCACTGGTACTTGCAGATTCAGACGCACTCG
>NZ_KV831773.1:787-1671 GCF_001837205.1 Streptococcus sp. HMSC064D12 | reverse complement strand
TTTACCTTGTCTACTTAAGAGGTATCATATCAGACTGCATATCTAACATGAAGGTGTTTTTTACTGTGCTTATCTGAGCATTGTAAAGACTATTACAATCCTAAAATACTAATAATCTTCGTCCTCTTCTTCATCTTTCTTCCGTTTGGCAAGAAAGGCAAGACCAGTTGCCGTCGCTAAGGCACCGAAGAGTGTAGCTAACGACGATTCAGTTTCTCCAGTCTTCGGAAGTTGTTTGGCTTCAGTATGATCCTTAGGAGACATACTTTCAGAGCTTGAAGCACTAGCTACAGACGTAGGTGATGAATCACTAGCACTGATTGACACACTTTGAGATGCAGAGATACTTGCACTCGTTGAGGCACTCTGTGACGCTGATGTACTTGCGGATTCTGATGCACTTGTTGATGCACTTTGTGATGCACTTGTACTTGCCGATTCACTAGCGCTGGATGAGGCACTCTGTGACGCACTGATACTTGCTGAAGTTGAAGCACTTACTGATAGAGAAATCGAGGCCGATACTGACACACTAATCGAATCAGAAACAATAACACTATTAATATCAACACTGTCAAGGGAGTGGATCGCAGGTTCTCCCATACTTGTGATAACTGAGCTTGATGCCGACGTACTTGCAGACTCACTCGCACTTGTTGATGCACTCATTGACGCTGACGTACTTGCGGATTCAGACGCACTCGTTGAAGCGCTCATGGAAGCCGACGTACTTGCCGATTCGCTGGCGCTGGTTGAGGCGCTTTGCGATGCTGACGTACTTGCTGACTCTGAGGCGCTGGTTGAGGCACTTTGTGAAGCGCTCATGGACGCTGACGTACTTGCTGATTCTGACGCACTCGTTGAGGCACTCATCGACGCACTGG
>NZ_KV831773.1:0-687 GCF_001837205.1 Streptococcus sp. HMSC064D12 | reverse complement strand
CACTCATTGAGGCCGACGTACTTGCGGACTCTGATGCACTCGTTGAAGCGCTCATGGAGGCACTGGTACTTGCTGACTCACTCGCACTTGTTGATGCACTCATGGAAGCACTGGTACTTGCGGATTCACTGGCGCTGGTTGAGGCACTCATCGATGCTGACGTACTTGCTGACTCACTTGCACTTGTTGAGGCACTCATCGAGGCACTGGTACTTGCGGATTCGCTCGCACTCGTTGAGGCACTCATCGAGGCACTTGTCGATGCGCTCATTGAGGCCGATGTACTTGCCGATTCGCTCGCACTTGTTGAGGCACTTTGTGAGGCGCTAGTACTTGCTGATTCACTGGCACTCGTTGAAGCACTTTGCGATGCTGAAGTGCTGGCTGATTCTGATGCACTCGTTGAGGCACTCATTGAGGCCGAGGTACTTGCAGATTCGCTAGCGCTGGTTGAGGCACTCATGGACGCTGACGTACTTGCCGATTCTGACGCACTTGTCGATGCGCTCATGGAAGCCGACGTACTTGCGGATTCACTCGCACTTGTTGAAGCGCTCATCGACGCTGACGTACTTGCGGATTCGCTCGCACTTGTTGAGGCACTCTGTGACGCTGATGTGCTGGCTGATTCGCTCGCACTGGTTGAGGCGCTCATCGACGCTGAAGTACTTGCAGATTCACTTGCAC
>NZ_KV831772.1:2063-6542 GCF_001837205.1 Streptococcus sp. HMSC064D12 | reverse complement strand
CTAGCACAGCTAGTGGTTTTCGTAAGATAAAAAACATTGGCAAAATTATTTCATCATTTTGCCAAAGAGCCATTTTCTGTCTAACTTTTTTAAGGGTAGATCATCTTGCGGGTGGTTTGCTCTTCAACTGAATGTCTCTGCTACAGTTACTCTCTTACATCCTTTACACTGGGAACAGCGTTCCTTAAGACCGTAGTAGTGTTGGAGTCCCAACTTGTTCGAGAAGAGTTTAGGAAGGGCTTTGAAAGTCATATTTTCTCATCTTTCCTTGGTAATGATAATAAAGTGGTGCAAGGCAATTAAGTTTTGCACGAATCTCGATGTGAGTATCAGTTTCAAAAACAAGAGAAATAATGATGTTAGGTTCTTTAAATTCCGATTAATTCTGTAGTATTCTTAATAAGTCTCATAAGTTCCTCCTAATGATGGTTTGGTCGCTTTTCATTATAGTTCTTATGGGACTTTTTGTGTACACTCAAAAAGCACTATAATCTCTGCAATAGTTCAACCCACTACAGAAATTATAGTGCTAATTAATTTTTGTATCTTCCATCTTGGAAGTCTCATTTTTTGATGATAGCTTAGTCTTTATCAGGAATAACCTTAAAGAGATAATAAGTGATAAAGACTGTCAGGCAAAAGAGCCCAATTTTCACCCAAATAATTGGAGCAAAAAAGATTGAAATTCCCATCAGAACATAGATTTGGATAATAATTTTTTTCTTTCGTTCCTTGGCAATCGATTTGTTTTCTCGAAAATCGGCTACATAACTTTGATACAGCTTAGTATGATATAACCATTTCTCAAAACGTTTGGAACTTCTAGCAAAGCAAGCAATGGCTAAAAGTAGAAAAGGTGTTGTGGGTAAGATAGGAAGAGGAATCCCAAGAATTCCCAAACCGAGCGAGACAAACCCTAAAGAGAGATAAATTACTTTCATAAATACATTCCTTTTAAAAAGCTGCACTAAACGCATTAGTGCAGCTCTTCTGCTATTTTTAAATGTCTGTCAGTGGAGTCGCTGTGTCCGGTGAGGTATCATAAACTTTAAAGTCAGTTCCAACACCAAAGTCAGCACGTGCCAACTGATTTTCCATCGTCATGTGGGCCAACTCCTTGATATTATTTTCTTTAGAAAGGTGACCCAAGTAGATCTTTTTAGTTTTATTACCGATGGTACGAATCATAGCATCCGCTCCATCTTCATTACACAAGTGACCTTGATCAGAGAGGATACGTTGCTTGGTTGACCAAGGATATGAACCTGCTCTAAGGATTTCAATATCATGATTGGACTCAATCAGATAGCCATCGGCATTTTCAATAATACCTGCCATACGATCAGAAACATAACCCGTATCCGTCAACATGACGAAACTCTTTCCATCTTTCATAAAGCGATAGAACTGTGGATCAATAGCATCGTGACTAACTCCAAAAGACTCAATATCAATGTCTCCAAAGGTCAGAAGCTTATCACGAGAAAAAACATGTTTCTGGCTATTATCAATCTTGCCAAGCATATTTTTACTATCCATAATCTGCCAGGTTCTCTCGTTGGCGTATATATCCATGCCATATTTACGAGCTAAAACGCCTACACCATGGATGTGATCCTTGTGTTCATGCGTTACTAAGATTGCATCCAAATCACTCGGATCACGATCAATCTCAGCTAGCAAACTTGTGATTTTCTTACCAGACAAACCAGCATCTACAAGAATCTTCTTCTCTGGAGTTTCCAAGTAAAAGGAATTACCAGTTGACCCTGAAGCCAAAATACTATATTTAAACCCTAAATCTGAGGTCATTTTTACTACATCTCCCATTCATCAACCATCATGGCATCCTTGTCATATGGAAGCACAATTGTAAAAGTTGAACCTTTACCATACTCACTCTTAGCCCAAATAAAGCCCTTATGTTGTTTAATAATTTCTTTTGCAATGGACAAGCCAAGACCAGTTCCACCCTGGGCACGACTTCTTGCCTTATCAACACGGTAAAAACGGTCGAAAATCAAAGGCAAATCTTTCTTAGGAATACCCAAACCTTGGTCAGAAATAGAAACGATCAACTGTGAGTCAGTTGTCTTCATAGACACTGTAATCTTACCACCATCAGGCGAATACTTGATGGCATTATTAAGAATATTATCCACGACCTGGGTCATCTTATCTGTATCAATCTCTACCCAAATTGAGTTTACCGGATAATCTCGAATAATTTCGTAAGTTTTACCTGTATTGGTTTCTTGACTCTTAATCTGATCAAAACGATTCAAGATATAGGTCATGAAGGCCGTGAAATTGGTCATCTCAACGTCAAGTTGGGTACTCTTATTGTCAATACGTGACAGTGCCAAGAGGTCAGAAATCATTCGCATCATACGATTGGTCTCATCCAAAGAAACTTTGATAAAGTTAGGGGCAATCTCTTCATCGAGAGCTCCATCATCAAGTGCCTCCAGATAGGATTTTACAGAAGTCAAAGGTGTACGCAACTCATGACTAACGTTCGAGACGAAAAGTCGACGTTCACGCTCTTCTTTTTCCTGCTCAGTGGCATCGTGAAGAACAGCAACCAGACCTGAGATAAAACCTGATTCTTTACGAATAAGGGCAAAATTAACACGTAAGGTCACAAACTCATCGTTGGCATCTCGACGTGACAAATGAATTTCAGGAGTCTTAGAGAGCAATTCACTATAAGTATAGGGATTTTCGCCATCTAATAAATCTAAAATGGACATCTGTGTCGCTGTTTCATAATCTAGATTCAACAAACGCTGAGCTGTGCTATTAATCATGGTAATTTGACCACGACGATTTGTCGCAATAACCCCATCACTCATGTAAGAAAGGACTGATGATAAGCGGTTTTTTTCCTGGGCTAGATTTTCATGCGTCAAACGAAAGACATCCGATAAATCATTCAAGCTGTCAGCTAGCTCTAAAAGCTCTGGATCACCCTTTAAGCGTAACTCCTCGTTATAGTTACCTGCCATTAAGGACTTGACCCTCTTGGTCAACTTTCGAATATTTTTGACTCGTCGATAATCACGATATGCAAGAAAAATAAAGTAGAAAGCCACAAAGAGGAGCGTAAAGAGTAAGGCTAGTTCAAAGCTTGTGATGTTTAAGCCAATACTAGTCATAATTCTTCATATAATAACCAACACCACGACGCGTCAAAATATATTCAGGACGACTAGGTGTATCTTCAATTTTTTCACGGAGACGACGAATGGTTACGTCAACCGTACGAACATCACCAAAATAGTCATAACCCCAAACAGTTTCAAGTAAATGCTCACGCGTCATCACTTGTCCCATGTGAGTTGCCAGATGGAAAAGCAACTCAAATTCACGGTGTGTGAGCTCGACTTCATTTCCACGTTTTTTAGCAACAAACGCATCTGGAACAATAATCAACTCACCAATTGAAATCTCCTGCTTACCAGAGTTAGAGCTTTCTTCTGCTGCTGTTTCAATAGTCTCTGTACGACGCAAGTGAGCTTTGATACGTGCCAACAATTCACGATTAGAAAATGGTTTCGTCACATAGTCGTCCGCCCCAATTTCTAGCCCGATAACCTTATCAAACTCGCTATCCTTAGCGGAAAGCATGATAATCGGTGTGTGACTTGTCTTTCGAATTTCCTTAGCAACTTCTAAACCATCTAGTTCAGGCAACATCAAGTCCAGGATGACCAAGTCTGGCTTTTCAGCTTCAAACTGCTCCAAAGCTTCACGACCATCAAAGGCTGTAACCACTTCATAACCTTCTTTAGTTAGATTAAACTTGATGATATCCGAAATCGGTCTTTCATCATCAACAACTAGAATTTTTTTCATATAAACACCTCATCGGTTTTCTTAAGTCATTCAATTTGTAAAGTAGAAAACTTTACGTATCAAACATATTATACCAAAAAATAGGTTAAGGACCAAGTTTCTACTATAGATATTGAGCTGATATACAAGCTTTCCTTCTTTTTTGAGATACCTTTGCAATGTGTAATCGGTTAAAAGGCGAACATTATGATTGAATTTTCAAACATTTTTGACATTTTCCTATATCTATAGTAAAATACACTCTTGTTGTTACATATATTAATGTAAAATTTTAGGAGGCTCTTATGGCACTTATTGAATTTAAAAATGTCAATAAATATTACGGAGATTATCATGCACTTCGTGACATCAATCTAGAAATTGAAAAAGGACAAGTTGTGGTTCTCTTGGGCCCTTCTGGATCAGGGAAATCTACCCTTATCCGTACAATCAATGCCTTGGAATCCATCGATAACGGTACGCTTATCGTTAACGGACATAATGTGACGGAAGCTTCTGCCAAAGACTTGGTTGAGCTTCGTAAGGAAGCGGGTATGGTATTCCAACACTTTAACCTCTACCCGCACAAAACCGTTCTTGAAAATGTTACCTTGGCACCTATCAAGGTTCTTGGAATCAGTA
>NZ_KV831772.1:1167-1963 GCF_001837205.1 Streptococcus sp. HMSC064D12 | reverse complement strand
AAAAACTCACCTACGGGTGGGTTTTTGTTTTTCTCATATTTATATCAAAAAATGATTAATTATTTAGTAAAAACCGAACGTTTTGAAAGAATATTCGGAATTTTTTGACTTTCGACTTTACTTATGCTAAAATTCAATATATGTTAGAAAAGCTAACAAGTAAATCCATTATAGGAGGCTCTTATGGCACTTATTGAATTTAAAAATGTCAATAAATATTACGGAGATTATCATGCACTTCGTGACATCAATCTAGAAATTGAAAAAGGACAAGTTGTGGTTCTCTTGGGCCCTTCTGGATCAGGGAAATCTACCCTTATCCGTACAATCAATGCCTTGGAATCAATCGATAACGGTACACTTATCGTTAATGGACATAATGTGACGGAAGCTTCTGCCAAAGATTTGGTTGAGCTTCGTAAGGAAGCGGGGATGGTTTTCCAACACTTTAACCTTTACCCTCACAAAACCGTTCTTGAAAATGTAACCTTGGCACCTATCAAGGTTCTTGGAATCAGTAAGGCAGAGGCTGAAAAGACTGCTGAAAAATTCCTTCGCTACGTTAACATGTGGGACAAGAAGGATTCATACCCTGGTATGCTTTCTGGTGGGCAAAAACAACGTATCGCTATTGCCCGTGGTCTTGCCATGAATCCTGAGCTCTTGCTCTTTGACGAACCAACGTCAGCTCTTGACCCAGAGACTATCGGTGACGTGCTTGCGGTTATGCAAAACCTTGCCAAAGGTGGTATGAACATGGTTGTCGTAACCCACGAAATGGGCTTTGCCCGCAGTG
>NZ_KV831772.1:0-1067 GCF_001837205.1 Streptococcus sp. HMSC064D12 | reverse complement strand
CTGAGCTCTTGCTCTTTGACGAACCAACGTCAGCCCTTGACCCAGAGACTATTGGTGATGTGCTTGCTGTTATGCAAAACCTTGCCAAAGGTGGCATGAACATGGTGGTCGTAACCCACGAAATGGGCTTTGCCCGCAGTGTGGCTGACCGTATCATTTTCATGGCTGAAGGTCAAGTTCTTGTAGACACTACGGATGTGGATGGTTTCTTCGACAATCCAACTGAACCTCGTGCAGTTCAATTCCTTTCTAAGATTATCGACCACAACTCTGATCGTGTCCAAGTGGATGCCTAAGGAGGTTGCCTATGATTTTCAAAAAAATCTTACGTTACCTAACTGTTGCAAGCTTGGCAATTCTCACTATTTTTCTTATCTCGAGTCACAAGACTAAGGCGGAAGACACTAGTAAGCTTCTTGATAGTAAAGCAGTCCAAAAGATTGTTAAGCGAGGGACACTCAATGTCGGCGTGAAGCAAGACGTTCCTAACTTTGGTTACTATTCTGCTAAGACTAATACCTACGAAGGTATGGAAGTTGATCTTGCTAAGAAGATTGCTGATGAGTTAAAAGTTAAAGTGAATTATATCCCAGTAACGACGCAAACTCGTGAACCACTTATGGATAACGGTACTATCGACTTGCTTATCGCTACCTATACCATCAATGATGAACGTAAGGCTTCTTACGCCATCTCAACTCCTTACTACTATGACCAAATCGGTTTCTTGGTTCTTAAGGATTCAGGGATTAACAAAATCTCAGATTTGAATGGTAAGACTATCGGTGTTTCTCAAGGTGCGTCAACAAAGGCTGCCTTGCAGGAATATGCCTCAGCCCATAACCTTAAGTTCAACTACGTTCAACTCGGTTCTTTCCCAGAATTGGCTGTATCTCTTTATGCTCACCGTGTAGATGCTTTCTCAGTTGATAAATCTATCCTCTCTGGATATGAAAGCAAGAAAACTAAAACCTTAAAAGAAGGTTTCAAAACACAAGAGTACGGTATCGCCTCAAGCAAGTCTAACCAAGAATTGATTGATTATACCAACGATTTGATTGCTAAAT
>NZ_KV831771.1:2724-3044 GCF_001837205.1 Streptococcus sp. HMSC064D12 | reverse complement strand
GCACCAGTGCTTCGGCTTCACAGAAAGCTTCGGAGTCTACTTCAGTTTCAATGAGTAGTTCAAAGGCGAGAGGGCATGCCAGTGAGACATCAAGTAGTCAAGTTACTGCTACGAGTCAGACGGGGTCTGAGAGTGGTGCAGTCTCAATGCGTTCAGAAGGCTTAGACACTAATGAGACATCACGTTTATCAGATTTAACAACAAGAGCGTCAGTACCGACAGTCTCAGCACAAGCAGCAGAAGTGGCCTCAGAAGCTACAGCAGTAGCTAATACTGCTGTGGTAGCGAGTATTGAGGCGGATAAGAAGCGTCAAGAGCAA
>NZ_KV831771.1:0-2624 GCF_001837205.1 Streptococcus sp. HMSC064D12 | reverse complement strand
CTAGAACCCGTAATACTGTGGTCAATACGGTGTTACGCGCAAGTTCTGGTGCTCGTGATTACCGGAATGGAGCACGGATTACTGCTGCCAATACCTTACGTGCATCCTACGATACAAATGCTTCACTGGGAAATGCAACCTATGATCCTAAGGCGCATTTGATTGTAACCAATAAGAATCAATCCACCTACTTTAAAACAACTGGAGATGCCTCTTTAAGTAATGGAATTTTGACCTTGACGCCAAGTGCGCCAAGTCAGGCAGGTGCCTATACCCTGAACACAAAGATTGATATGAACGAAAGTTTCACTCTCACAGGGAAAATCAATCTTGGTGAGGCTTACGAAGGTCGTAATAACAATGGTCATGCGGGTGGTGATGGAATTGCTGCGGTATTCTCAACGGGTGCTATCGGAGAAATCGGGAATGCCAACGGTAATGGATCAGGTGCCAGTCTTGGGATGGGAGGAGATAACCTCAAAGGTTCTTTTGGTTTCAAACTAGATACTTGGCATAATACGGGTAACCCATTACCGAATAATAAAGCTTCAGCCGATCCTAAGTATTCGGGTTATCAAAAAGGAGCTTTTGGAGGCTTTACTTATAACTATAATGGATCAAATAGTACGGCACGTGGAAGTGTTTACCCCGTTATCCGCACAATTACGAAGTTAAATGGGGAAGGCCCAACAGATAATTCATTGAAGGACTATAAGGTTGTCTATGATGGGGATACCAAGGTGATGACGGTCACCTATAATGGACAAACCTGGTCTATGAATCTAAACAATGATCCCATAGCTGTTACTGGTGACATGGAAGTTCTTGGTCATCCAAATGCAAGTGCCCTAAAATATGAGAATAGAAGCAGAAGCCTCTTGCAAAATGCGGGCTATCCTGATGAAATGGCTTTTGCGCTCTTTGGATCGACGGGTTCCGGCTATAATTTACAGCAATTCCAATTGGAGAAGTTTGACTATTCAGCTCAGGGTGCCTACATTACGGTGAAATTCATTGATGCAGACACTGGGGAAGATATTCCTGGAAAAAATGAAGTGTTGATTCAGAAAACTCCTGGAACAAATGTAGATTTGGGAGAATACCTTGCTATTAGTGGTTATACTCTAAAAGCGACAAACGTTTCTACGGCTAAGGGCTATCTTTTTGGTAACACTGTGAAAGTTGTTACGGGTAACCAAGGAATTACCTATGCTTTCCATAAAATCAGACAAAACGAAATTTACACAGCCTCTGCCAAAGCAACAACTGTGTACACGTTGCAGGGTGAAACAGCTTCGGATCTTTCTGATGTAAGTAAATTTGTGACGGTTGCTTCAAATGAAAGTACAACACCTGCTGCCTCTGGTTATAGTCTGGTTTGGTCAACACCGATTTCAACGACTACTTCGGGGAATCAAACAGCTGTTGCAAAAGTAACCTATTCAGACGGTTCTGTGCAAACCGTTAATGTGAATTATAAGGTTTTACCTAAGATTGAGGCTAAAACACCTATTTATGATTTTAAAGGTCAAAATCTTCACAATGGTTCAAATGCAGATGCGTATCTCTCATCTGATGTGACAGACCAATCTTACACAACCAAATGGACCAATACCTCTACATCTGAAACAACGACAACTCTACCATTGTCAACAGCAACGGCAGGTGAATTTAACTATACGATTACCCGAACCTATGATGTTGGTCGTTATGGGACAACTTCAAATAGTTCAGAGTTGTTGGTGAGTACAACTACTCTTAAACATAAAGTTATTGAGGTGAAGGGTGTTTCTCATACATTTGAACAAGATGTTGATGATGAGGATTATTATAATAGCTATACGCCAAGTGAATGGTATAGTGCAGATTCGGTTTCACAATCGGCCATCTTATCTGCAAATTTTGTCAGCTCAGACTTACCAGATATTAGTACTCCTGGACAATTCACTTATTCTGTTAGATTTACAACCTTACCTGACGGGACAGGCCTAAGTAGCACTTATGAATTGGAGGTACCCTATACAGTTACCCCTAATAGGGATAGTATGTCAGCCTCAACCAGCGCCAGTGAATCCGCAAAAACATCAGCATCAATGAGTGCCTTAGCGAGTGCCTCGGAATCAGCAAGTACCAGTGCTTCGGAAAGTGTGTCCACAAGTGAATCGGAAAAAACCTCTGAAAGTGTTTCAGCTTCACACAGCGCATTAACGAGTGCCAGTGAGTCAGCCAGCACGTCGGCGTCACAAAGTGCCTCAACCAGCGCCAGCGAATCCTCAAGTACTTCAGCGTCGATGAGCGCTTCAACAAGTGCTAGCGAATCGGCAAGTACCTCGGCTTCCATGAGCGCCTCAACAAGTGCATCAGAGTCAGCAAGTACTAGCGCATCCATGAGTGCTTCAACAAGCGCCAGTGAATCTGCAAGTACTAGCGCATCCATGAGTGCTTCAACAAGTGCCAGTGAATCGGCAAGTACGTCCGCGTCCATGAGTGCCTCAACAAGTGCGAGTGAATCCGCAAGTATCAGTGCATCGCAAAGTGCTTCAACCAGCGCCAGTGAATCGGCAAGTACGTCTGCATCCATGAGTGCTTCAACGAGTGCGAGTGAATCAGCCAGCACATCAGCA
>NZ_KV831770.1:0-495 GCF_001837205.1 Streptococcus sp. HMSC064D12 | reverse complement strand
CTGCATCAATGAGCGCTTCAACAAGTGCATCAGAGTCCGCAAGTACGTCGGCATCGATGAGCGCTTCAACAAGTGCGAGCGAATCCGCAAGTACGTCTGCATCAATGAGCGCTTCAACAAGTGCATCAGAATCAGCCAGCACTTCAGCATCCATGAGTGCCTCAACAAGTGCATCAGAATCGGCAAGTACATCAGCGTCGATGAGTGCGTCAACAAGCGCTAGCGAATCCGCAAGTACGTCCGCGTCACAGAGTGCATCAACAAGTGCATCAGAGTCCGCAAGTACATCCGCGTCGATGAGCGCCTCAACAAGTGCCAGCGAATCGGCAAGTACATCAGCTTCCATGAGCGCTTCAACAAGTGCCTCAGAATCTGCAAGTACGTCCGCGTCCATGAGCGCCTCAACAAGTGCGTCTGAATCAGCAAGCACTTCAGCATCGCAAAGTGCTTCAACAAGTGCGTCAGAATCGGCAAGTACCAGTGCATCCATGAGCG
>NZ_KV831769.1:1032-85687 GCF_001837205.1 Streptococcus sp. HMSC064D12 | reverse complement strand
TTTCGGAACCACTAGCACAGCTAGTGGTTTTCGTGAGACAAGAAAAAAAGATAGGATTTTCATCCTACCTTTTCAAGTTTCTTTTATTGTATCACATCTTAAAGCTGTTCTGCTACTGCTGAAAGAAGATCTTGGATACCATTGGCATCGCTACCACCGGCCATGGCCATATCTGGTTTACCACCACCACGACCTGATACGATTGGTGCAAGAACCTTGATGACATTACCTGCGTGAACATCCTTAGACTTGCTTGCTACAAGGACATTAACTTTTTCGCCAATGTGAGCTGCAAGGACAAGGACGTCAGAGTAGTCTGCTTGTTTCCATTGGTCAGCAAATGTACGAAGGGCACCTGCGTCAGATACTTCCACTTGGCTAGCGATGTAACGAACACCATTAGCTTCTTTAACGTCTTTGAAGACATCACCAGCTGCTGCTGCTGCTGCTTTTTCTTTAAGAGCAGCATTTTCTTTTTGAAGGGCATGCAACTGCTCTTGAAGGCTAGCAACCTTGTTAGGTACTTCTTTCAATTGTGGTGCCTTAAGTGTTGCTGCGATTGCTTTGAGGGCATCTTCTTCTTCACGGTAAGCAAGGTAAGCTTCACGTGATGTCACTGCCAAGATACGACGTGTTCCTGAACCGATACCTTCTTCTTTGACAATCTTGAACATACCGATTTCAGCAGTGTTGGCAACGTGTGTACCACCACAAAGCTCAACAGAGTAATCACCGATTGAAACGACACGAACATTCTTACCATATTTTTCACCAAAGAGGGCCATAGCTCCCATTGATTTAGCAGTGTCAATGTCTGTTTCAATAGTTGTTACTGGAGTGGCTTTCCAGATTTCTTCGTTGACTTGTTCTTCAATAGCACGCAATTCTTCTGGAGTTACAGCCTCAAAGTGAGTGAAGTCGAAACGCAAGAATTCTTGTTCATTAAGAGAACCCGCTTGGACAGCATGATCACCAACAATATTATGAAGGGCAGCATGCAAGAGGTGAGTCGCTGTGTGGTTTTTCATAACACGGTGACGACGTGTGTGGTCAATTTCAAGTTTGTAGTTAGCACCTACAACAAGTTCACCTTCAACCTCAACAGTGTGAAGCGCTTGTCCATTTGGTGCACGTTGAACGTCAACAACACGCGCAACGACTGTACCAGCTGCATCTGAGATCGTACCGTGGTCTGCTACTTGTCCGCCCATTTCAGCGTAGAATGGTGTTTGTTCAAAGACAAGGAGTGCTTGACCAGAATTTACACTATCATGACGAGCATCGTCAGCAACGATTACGCTCAAACGGCTTTCTGCAGTCTCTGCTTCATACAAGAACTCAGATGGTTCAGTGATGTTTGCGAGGGTTTCATTTTGCATACCCATAGAACCACCTTTAACTACGCTAGCACGCGCACGTTCTTGTTGTTCTTTCATGGCTGCTTTAAAACCTTCATGGTCAATCTTGAAGCCTTCATCTTCAGCCAACTCTTCTGTCAATTCCACTGGGAATCCGTAAGTATCATAAAGTTTGAAGATGTCTTTACCTTCAAGCGTATCTTTACCAGATTTCTTAAGGTTAGCAAGAAGCTCGTCAAGCATGCTTGAACCTGCATCGATAGTACGTGCAAAGGTTTCTTCTTCACGTTTAACGATTTTTTCGATAAAGTCTTTCTTCTCAAGAACTTCTGGGTAATAGCTTTCCATGATTTGACCAACAGTTGGAACAAGTTTGTACAAGAAAGCATCAGAAATGCCGAGACGACGGCCGTGCATTACGGCACGACGGAGAAGACGACGAAGGACATAACCACGACCTTCATTACCTGGAAGGGCACCATCACCAATGGCAAATGCCAATGAACGGATGTGGTCAGCGATGACCTTGAAGCTCATTGTGTCACCATCTGGATCATAAGTTTTACCAGACATTTTTTCGATTTCACGAATGATAGGCATGAAGAGGTCTGTTTCAAAGTTTGTTTTAGCCCCTTGCATTACGGCTACAAGACGTTCAAGACCCGCGCCCGTATCAATGTTTTTATTAGGAAGTTCCTTGTATTCTGAACGTGGAACAGCTGGATCTGCGTTGAATTGTGACAAAACGATGTTCCAAATTTCAATGTAACGGTCGTTTTCAATATCTTCTTCAAGCAAACGGATACCAATATTGTCAGGGTCAAAGTCTTCGCCACGGTCAAAGAAAATCTCAGTGTCTGGTCCTGAAGGGCCAGCACCGATTTCCCAGAAGTTATCTTCAATTGGAATCAAATGACTAGGTTCAACACCGCAAGCAATCCAACGGTTGTATGAATCTTTATCATCTGGATAGTAAGTCATGTAAAGTTTGTCTTTTGGAAAATCAAACCACTCTGGGCTTGTCAAAAGCTCATAACCCCATTCGATGGCTTCATCACGGAAGTAGTCACCAACTGAGAAGTTACCAAGCATTTCAAACATTGTGTGGTGACGAGCTGTCTTACCAACATTTTCGATATCGTTGGTACGGATAGCCTTTTGTGAGTTAGTGATACGTGGATTTTCAGGAATCACAGAGCCATCAAAGTATTTTTTCAAAGTGGCAACCCCTGAGTTAATCCAAAGAAGGGTTGGATCGTTAACTGGAACCAAGTTAGCTGATGGTTCAACAGCGTGACCTTTTGATTTCCAGAAATCAAGCCACATTTGACGAATTTGTGCTGAAGTAAGTTGTTTCATTGTTTCTCCTTAATTAATTGTTTTTTATTTTGAGCTATTCTCGAGCATTTCCACATAGTCGATAGCGACACACAGCGAAATACCCAAAGAATAAAAGACAAGTCCACTAAACGAAGGGCGACGTGAACCGCGGTACCACCTTCATTCAATGAACTTGTCATTCTTATTTGTCTTTAATTGTGAACTTTGAGTAGCAAGTAACCAGATTCGTCCATGGCTCGCAGCGACCGCCATTTTTCTGTATCAGAAGCGATGATTACCAATCTCAAAGGGAAGGCTAAAAATGTCATGATATTAGAACTTTCAGCCACTCTCCATTTTAATGTGTTTTAGGTCTTAGGTCAAGCTGATAATAGCATTATCAACTCTATCATGTGATTTATTTGCTAGAGCTTGATGATGAACTTGATGAAGCTCCAGAACCAGTCACATACTGGTCAAGAATTGCGCTAAAGGCCTTGTCTACAACTTTAACATTATATTTCTTAAGGACCTTAGCAATCACTGAGTTAGTGAAGTTAGTATCAGATTTCTTACCATTGATGATAACCTTAGTCAAATCATCCTTATAGTTTTTCCAATCTGCATTTTTCTCAGATTTTGAAACAGTTTTGACGATGTAGTAAGTTGCAGCACCAGTTGAGCTGTTTGAAACAGTCACTACGTCAGAAACGGCATTAGCATCTTGTTTAAAGGCTGCTGTCAAAACATCTGCTGGAAAGTCTTGAGAAGCTGAGTTAACTGTCTTAGAAGTCACTTCCAAGCTGTTATCTTTAGCTACTTGTGAGAAATCTGCTCCTTCTGCCTTAGCTTCAGAGTCTACTTTATCTGCCACTGCTTTATCAGTAGTTGAAACCACTTGCACCTCTGTA
The DNA here is from genome assembly GCF_001837205.1 of Streptococcus sp. HMSC064D12. Classification (NCBI taxonomy): domain Bacteria; kingdom Bacillati; phylum Bacillota; class Bacilli; order Lactobacillales; family Streptococcaceae; genus Streptococcus; species Streptococcus sp. HMSC064D12. The sequence goes on along the minus strand of NZ_KV831769.1, from coordinate 82,098 downwards.
TTCGGTGTGTAGTTATCATAGGCAGCCTTGTAATTTGCTTCCGTCAAATCTTTCTGTGCGGCTTGGTTAACAGCGTACTCAACCAATTTTTGTGTACGGATTTGAGTACGGTATGACTCTTCTGTTTGACCATAGGCTGCAAGTACTTGTGAGAATTGATCTCCGTATTGTTCTGAAGCTTGCTTATAAGCTTTGTCAACGTCTTCTTTGCTGACCTTGCTACCATATTCTTTTTCAAGAGCCTTTTGCAAAGTTGCACTCAAAACACTTTGTTGTGTTTGGCTGCTACCTTTAAGTGAATCAAAAACATCACCGACAGTAACAGTATCACCTTTCATAGATACCAAAGTTGTTTCTTCAGTTGTTTTGTTACCTAGAGAAACATACATAGCACCTGCACCAACGAGAGCTGAAACAGCTACAAGGGCAAGACCTCCAAGGAAGCGACCACCTGAGCTTGGTTTACCAGCATCACGTGTCTTTTTAGTTTTAGCACGTTTTGCTTTTTCTTTCGCTTTTTCACTGGCGAGGGCGATGCTTTCCTCTTCTTCTTTTTGGCGATCAAGATGCTCTTGTTCTGCGTCTTTGTCTGCTACAACCTCTTCAACAGTTTCTTCTGTTGACTCAAGGTTTTCATTTTCTTTAGCCATTCTATCTACTCCTTAAATTGTCAATATCCCTGTTATTATACCACACTTACTTAAATAATGCTTAATCTGGTAAGATAATATTTTCAGAATTTTTCCGAAGCATAAGAAGTCCGTCACTCATAGGGACCAAACTAGCAGTCAATCCAGGGTTATCTAAGGTCGCATCAAAAAGACGATGCAAGCCACGATAAATCGTACGCTGACCACGACGAACCTCCATGATGTCTTTGGCAATATCGCCCCCTTGGAAGATATCATCAAAGACGATGACACCACCTACCTTGAGACGTTTTAGGATTTCAGGCAGAAAGACGATATATTTAGACTTGGCTGAGTCCATAAAGACAAAATCATAGTCAGTGTCCAAATCTTGCAAAACTTCTGCTGCATCTCCTTCGACCAAGGTAATTTGTTTGCGACTGTCATACTTGGCTAGATTTTCCTTGGCAAAGCTAATCATTTCTTCATTACGATCAACCGTCGTAATCTGAGCATCAGGTGCATACTCAGCCATAAGAAGGGCTGAAAAACCAATAGCTGTTCCTACCTCAAGGATTTTCTTAGGCTGCAAGGTCTGCAACAAAAATCGGAAATAAGCAACTACTTCGTGCTGGATAATTGGAATATTTTCCTTACGAGCAAAGGCCTCCAGTTCAGCCAAATGCCCTTTATTTTCCTGAAGATGCGTTCGCATGTAGTCCACGATATCCTTGTTGACTACAGGACGTCGCATGTTGTGATTTGCATTTTTACTATATGATTTAACCATGTGTTTTATTATATAAAAAATCCCTAGCGAGTGCTAGAGATTTTTCTTATCTATAAATCAAAACGTCATCATTAAGCTACTTGACGTAACCCCCTCTTTTTCAAGAGGTAGGAAATGACCAAAGCCACCACGTAAAGAGCTATGAAAACAAGCAAGGTCATCTGGTATGATTTTGTCAATTCGTAGGTTACGGATAAGAGCATTGGCCCCACTAAGGCCGCCATCGCCCAGGCAGTCAAAATATAACCATGAAGGGTAGCCAACTCCTTTGCCCCAAAGATATCGCTAAGGTATGGAGGAATCAAGGAGAATCCTGCCCCGTAGCAAGTCATCAGAACAGCCATCGCAACCACAAAGACAAGTGGCACTTGCAGGACAATTAGGAGGATGGCCATGACAATATTAACCACAAAAAGGAGAATAAAAGTCTTCGGACGTCCAATATAATCCGACAAGCCTGCCCACAGAAGGCGACCAAAACCATTAAAGATTCCCATAACACCTACAACAACTGACGCTGATTCCGCTGACATCCCAACCATATCTTGAGCCATTGGAGAAATAGCAGAGACAAGGGCTAAGCCACATGAAATATTGATAAACAGAATAAGCCATAACCAGTAGAAAGTTGATGATTTCAGAGCCTCATTAGCCGTAACTCCCTTGCTCAAATTAGCAACCTGACGGTTCGGACTCTTGTCAGCCAACAGTTGTGCTTCCTCTACACTTGGTCGTTTAATGAATTGTGAGACAAAAAGCATAACAACAAAATAAACGACTCCCAAGATATAAAAGGTCTGCTCAACACCACGTACCTGAATCAGATATTGAGCAATGGGACTGGTTAACAGCGAGGCAAAGCCAAAGCCCATAATGGCAAGGCCAGTCGCAAGTCCACGCTTATCGGGAAACCACTTAATAATAGTTGAAACAGGCGTAATATAACCCACACCCAGTCCTAGACCACCAAGAATACCATAACCAAGATAAAGCATCCACAGCTCTCCATGAGCAATGGCAACTCCTGTCAGAATGTTACCCCCAGCATAGAGAACGGTCGACATACTTCCAGTCACTCTAGGACCAAATTTTTCAACCAGACGTCCCATGAAAGCTGCAGAAAGCCCTAGACAAAAGATAGCCAATGAAAAAGCAAAAGAAACTGAAGATTGATCCCAGCCAGTCTGGGCCATAATAGGATTACGATAGATACTCCAAGCATAGGTAGACCCCAACATGAGATGGAGTAAGACACCACACGTTGCTACAAGATAACGATTGGTTGTTTTCACAAAAACCTACTTTCTATTTCTGAACATTGTTCACTTATAAAACATAAAACGTTAGGTTTTTAGTCTATCATGAATATAAACTAGGGGCTATAAATATGCTCATTAACTCATTTCCAAATCAATTAGAGCTTTTATTTTAGTAAACGTTCGTTTTTTAGACATAAAAAGAATCATCCTGATTCAGAATGATTCTCTCATATGGTAACTTCTTTTTACGAAAGGTGAACACCTTTTTCAACCAAGACTTCCAATTCAACGAGACGGTCTTCAAAAACTTTGAAGGCAGCATCTAAGTAGTCGGTATTGGTCATATCAACACCAGCTTTCTTGATGACTTCCAAAGGATAGTCTGAGCTTCCTGCCTTAAGGTAAGTAAGGTAAGCTTCTTTATCTTCTTCAGTACCGTGAACAATTTTTTCAGCCAAGTAGCTTGCCGCAGCAAATCCTGTAGCGTATTGGTAGACATAGTAGTTCATGTAGAAATGCGGAATACGTTCCCACTCAAACTGAATTTCGTAGTTATCTTCAGCTTTAAGGTTATAGTATTTCTCATTGAGGTCTGCGTAAAGCTTATTCATGAAGTCCGCTGTCAAGATTTGACCAGATGCATCTGCCTCATGAATAGCATGTTCAAACTCGGCAAATTGTGTTTGACGGAAGACAGTTCCCTTGAAACCATCCAGATAGTGGTTAAGAATAGCAAAACGTGTCTTGTCATCTTTGACCTCTTTAAGAAGCGTTTCTGTCAAGATATTTTCATTGGTTGTAGACGCAATTTCCGCCAAGAAGATTGGGTAATCTCCGTAAACATATGGTTGAGTCTGCCGTGTGAACGTTGAATGCAAACTGTGGCCAGTCTCGTGAACCAAGGTAAAGAGATTGTCCAAAGTATCTTGCCAGTTCAAAAGCATGAAGGCATTGGTATCATAAGCACCACCTGAGTAGGCACCTGAACGTTTTCCTTTGTTAGGGTGAACGTCAATCCAACGTTCCGTAAAGGCTGCATGAACCCCTTTACTATACTCTTCACCAAAGATTGCCAAGACTTCTTCTGCTTTCTTGAGGGATTCTTCATAAGTAAGAGCAGTTTCAGTCTCAGAAAGTGGTGTATAGACGTCATACATCTTAAGCTCGTCAAGCCCCAAGACCTTCTTACGCAAATCAAGGTAACGATGCAAAAGTGGCAAATGCTTGTTCACTGATTCCAAGAGTGAGTCATAAACACTCTCTGGAATAAAGTTAGCCGCAAGTGCTGCATGACGTGCTGAATTATAGTGACGAACTTTGGCTTGGTAATTGTGAACCTTGACAACGCCTTGGAGTGTTTGTGCATAAGTATGTTGGAACTGCTCATAAGTACCGTACATCGCTTCATAAGCTCCCTTACGAATGTCACGGTCCTTAGATTCCATGAGAGTGATAAAGTTACCATGTGTCAACTCAACCACATCCCCTTGACCATCTGATACCCATGGGAAGAGGATATCAGCATTATCCAAGACATTGAAGGTATCCGTTGGGCCGTTGAAAATATCACCGGCTGCTGCCAAGAGCTCTTCAGCTTCTTGAGAAAGAACGTGGTCCTTGTTTGCCAAAAGACGTTCGAAATAGTGATCATAAAGTCCAAGACCTGGCTCTTGTTCTTTAAATTCAGCTAATTTCTTATCATCCAAGGCCATAAATTCAGGCTCAAAGTAAGCAAAGGCTTCACTCAACTGTGAGTAAAGGTTTGAGGCCTTAGCTTGGTACTCTTGGTAAAGACCTACTGTTGTGTCTTGGTCATTTTTCATTGACGCATAGACATAGATTTTCTCCAAGCGACGCATAAGACTCATATAAAGTTCAGTTGCCTCAAGCAAGTTCTTAGCAGAATCTAAGAGATGACCTGCATAAGCACTAGCCTTCTTCAAATCCTGAACAGTGCTTTCATATTCAGTCTCCCAATCTGCATCTGTCGCAAAAATGGTCGTCAAATCCCATGTGTATTTCTCTTCTAAATGAGCACGATTGTCTGACATAATATTCTCCTTAATTGTATCTATTCTTTACTATTTTAGCATAAAAGGTGGGAGGGTAGAGAGTTTGTCGATAAGAAAAATGCCTTTTTCGATAATATTGCATAAAAAGCTTTTCAAAACCTTCAAGTGACTGTCTAATTTGTACAAAGCCCTGCTTAGATTCAGGAAATCTTACTTGTGGGGAAAAATCCTGATCAGACAGGCATAATAAATTCATTCCATTAAGATAGGCTTCTTCCTGCCTTCTCATCCACCTTGGATTTTTCCCCATTAATTCTCGTTGAATCACATGTGAGACCCTCTTTCGCTGAGTTACTTTATAAGTCTCAACCTTCTCTGCTTGATAAGGAAAACGTAAAACTGTCATGAGATTTTCGGTTAGTGGCCAGGCCTTAGTTAAATAATAGACTTTCCCAAAAATATCCTCATAGATGAGATACTTAAGTCTAATTTCCTCTCGCTTCCAATCAAGCTCCCATAGGTGAAATCCTATCTTAGCCGTAAAATAGAGAAAGTCCCGCTGTAGGTCTGTTAAACGTCCATTCAACCAGAGTTCCTCACCCAAAAGCCAACGCACTTCGTAACCTGCTTGGTGATAGGCACATGTCCTCTCTCTCAAACGTTGCTGGGATAAACGAGAACACTGAACTTCTAGAGCCAGGGAATCGCCAACAAATAAATCTGCAATTTGCCCCAACTCGGACAAAACCTTTTCAATACTTACTTTTTCACCATGATTAACCAAAGATTTATATAAGGCTGCCTTAAGCGATAAATGTTGAGCCGATTCATTCTCCGAGAAGAACTGACAATCTTGCAAAGATTTATGAGCAAAATGTGGGCACATTACCTGGCCATGCCTCAATAGGACAACTCCCTGGCATCCAGGACAGCTATAGGATTCCTTACGTTTCAAACAGGTTTCTAGAGCTAAAACGAGGTTTCCCTCCTGATTTTTTGCAATTAACATGACTCTCTCCTTCGTGCACTCTCTTACTTATTCGTAAAAGAATTCACAAAATAAAAAAACATCTAGATTACTCTAGATGCATCCCCCATTCAAACTGAAACTTGCTCCCTGCTGTATGGAAACTTAGGTTTATAGGTGTATAGCTTAACCTAGGATACAAGTGCCACTCAGTCCATTCGATCTCTTTTCAACAATCTCGATACCTAAAGGAAAATCCCCCAACTTTCCTTGGTATCAGGATCTTGAAAACAGTTTCTATCCAACATAACCATTAAAAATAGTCAATGTAGCATAGACAGATGCTCTCACAAACATCTGATCAAATTCCGTCACTGAAGCATCATCCCAATATGCTTTTCACCCTTTTATTCCTCAATCCCACTAAAAACTTAATCCTTGAGTTGATAATGAGATAAAACAATTTTTAGACTTTTACAAGTTAAAGTCTCTATTTACTAACATTGAACCACCAATTTCCTAGGTGCAGTTCAGTACCAACAAACTCAAAATTGTGTTGGCTCAAAATGGTTTCTGGTCAAGAGTATCTTGTGATTGATAGTCAGTCAATCTGAGAAGCTTTCCCTCTAGCTTCTTTACACAGAACGTCATACTGCTTACAAGATACTATTTCCTAGAAGAGTATTGCTAAAAACGCCACTCTCAAAACATACCACCTATCAGTCATTAGGTTTAGTCCACCTTCTGATAGGTATATTAGCAGTTACTGCTTTATTTTCTCTCCCTCTTCGCTTTTGAAGATTAGTCTCTACCGATTCTGCTGTTTTTGAATCTGTCGTTAGCTCTACACGGATTAAAAATACCGCTAGCTCCCGCTACGATGATGCTGATGTTTTAAATCGATTAATCTAATTTTTTTGCTGTTTAAATCTTCTCTTTTTAAATCATCACAATGAAACATTGGAATTTGATAACTTAGAATTCCAGATTCTAAGCTAGTCTTTTTTGATCAGGGAGTCACCCTTCCAAAAAACAAACTCTTCCTAACACAATCTATTATACTTTATTATAATTTTTTGTCAATTAATTTATTTCATATTTTTTGAAAATATTTTTAAACACTCTTTTTAGATAGTTAAAACAGTTCAAAAACACTATAATATAGGCATTTGTGTTACTGTTGAAAAATTAGAAAACATCCTTTGTTTTTTAGTCAAGGTCAATAGAATATGTTAGCTATCAGAAAATTTTATTTTTATTATTTTCGACTAACTTGATTTTACTTAACTAGTCAAAACCAACCGTGAAATGATCTACACCCCAAAAGTTAGACAGAAAAAATCTAACTTCTAGGGTGTTTTTATTATGAAATTGACTTATGAGGATAAAGTCCTTATCTATGAACTTAGAAAGGAAGAAATGATTGATAAAATCCTACATGAATACTGTTCTCAAGATAGAGTTTCTCTCGAATATTCTCTCCCAAATCAAGGGATGCTTCCTAACTGGCTCGCACAATACAAGAAAAAGCTAGAAGAAATGACGGAACTAGAACGTCTTCAAGCAGAAAATGCGGTTCTAAAAAATGAGAGAACTCCGATTGAGGGACGAAAAAGAGCAAAGAGAAAAACGGAAATTGTTCGAGGATTGGTAACAGAGTTTACTTTAGAGATTCTTCTAAAGATTATTAAGCTTGCTCATTCGACCTATTATTACCACTTAAAACAGCTGGATCAAACGGATAAGAGCCAAACTATCAAAGCTGAAATTCAAGCTATTTTTACTGAATACAAGGGAATTATGGCTATCGTCACATCACTCTCGCATTGAGAAAACGTGGCTTTATGGTAAATCATAAGAAAGTGCAACGTCTGATGAAGGCTCTTGGTTTAAGTGCTCGAATTCGTCGTAAACGTAAGTATTATTCATACCAAGGAGAGGTTGGTATGAAAGCAGAGAATCTCATTCAACGCCAGTTTGAAGCATCAAAGCCAATGGAAAAGTGCTACACAGATGTGACAGGGTTTGCCATTCCAGCAAGCACTCAAAAGCTTTATTTATCACCAGTTTTAGATGGTTTCAACAGTGAAATTATTGCTTATAATCTTTCAACGTCACCGAACTTAGCACAAGTAAAAATGATGTTGGAACAAGCCTTCACAGAGAAGTGCTATGAGAACACTATTCTGCATAGTGATTAGGATGGCAATATCAACATGATTTCTATCATCATTTTTTAGAGGACAAGAGAATCCAACCGTCCATGTCACGTAAAGGCAATAGTCCAGATAACGGCATGATGGAATCCTTCTTTGGCATTCTGAAGTCTGAGATGTTTTATGGTTATACTGCTACCCAAAATCAGTAAAATTGTTTATGCCATATTATTGTAACGCCTTATCAAAAAAATCACCAGATAAGGTGTTGGTTTAGTGTACACTTTTTACACTAAACTTTAGTTCAAAAAAAGACAATTTCCTTAGTTTGACTATGAAAGTCAAACTATTTTTCGGCAAATACCTTGATATACTTGACAAATGATAGAAAAGGACTTAGTCCTGTGCGATACAGAACTAAATCCTTTGCTTAAATTAATTGTCTAACTTTTGGGGTCAGTACATTATGATTTAATACCCTCAAAATAGCAACCATTCTCACGATTGTTCAATAGATTTAAACCTTTTCAAGGACAGACTGGATTACCCAAGTTTTGCGATTTCCGATTTGGACAAGGACACCATCACTTGGTGGGTCAATGGCTAACACTTTGAAGTTACCTGGAATAGTAAAGGTCTCACCAGGATTGAGGTACTGGTCTGAAGTAGGATTGCCTTGTCCATCAACTTCAAGAACAGGTCCAGGATCAACGATATTGTGTTTGGTTGGTGTGCCTCCAGCTAAATCTTGACTAGTGATGTTATTTCCTACTATAGATGTTACACGGAAAGTTCCTGTGAAGCGAACCGTATCACCAACTTTGATAGAAGAGTTAGTAGGATTTCCATTTTGAGCCCCTGGTTCGAGGTCTTTAAAATGGATATAACCAGACACTTGACTCTTGTGGAAACTACGTTTGTGATATTTCTCAGGCCCTTGACCTGCATCGTAGTTGTACTCCTCAATGGTCACCTGATCACCACGAACTTCCGCAACCCAAGCGACATGTCCCATGTGACCTGCTCCATTGACACCAGCTGAGAACCAGGCGATACTCCCTACGGCTGGATTCATGTCGACACGGTAACCATTGGCACGTGCAATGCTTCCCCATGTAATGGCATTCCCATAGCCTACAGGTAGGTTGAAACCATTAGTGTTACTGAGGCGATAGGCTGCAAAGGACGTACACTGACGCCAGTACATGGTCCAAGGGTCAACACCAAAGCCCCCATATTTCCAAGAGGATGGATAGTCATCTCCGAGAACAGCCGCCTGAGCAGAGCTGCCACACGAAACCGAAACAGTCGCTAGACAGGCTAGCGGTAAAAGACAATTTAGTAATTTTTTCTTCATTTTTACCTCCACCTATCTATTCGCAGTTTTTCTGGAAAATGGAGGTAATTTTTGCGTTTAAGCTCCTCTTAAGCTGTTCAGGCTATACTATCATCAATCCTAAATAACTTTTTTCATTTTCATAATCTCCCAAGAAGCGATCCAAGTGGCCGCCTTTTATATGCCTTGAATATACAATATAAGTGCACAAAAAAGCCAGGAAAATTTCCTAGCTTTTGAGGTATTATCTTAGTGTTTACGTTTGTAAGTTGAGATACCGAACAAAGCCAAAGCTGATGTCACCATAGCTGCACCTGCTGCTACAGAAGCTGCTGTTGATTTTTCACCAGTAGCTGGAAGAGTTGGAGCTTCTTCTTTTACAGGTACTGATGTTGGTATTACAGGTACTGATGTTGATGTTACAGGTTTACCTGGAGTTGGTTCTGCTGGAGTTGTTGGTACTTGAGGTTTTGGTTTCTCAGTTGTTTCTTCAACAGATACAAAGTTTTTGTGGTAAGTAACTTTTGCTGAAACAGTATTTGGAAGAACTGGTTTGTTTGGTTCTTCTGGCAATTCAGGAACAATTACAGATGAATCTGTCGCAAACCAATAAGCGATTGGAACATTAAGGTTATTTCCACCTGCGATAAAGTCCATTGGTTCACCCTTGAAGATTGTTGCAGCAGCACCATAGTAGGCATTCTTCGTACGAGGCGTTCCGTCTGAGTTAATCGCATCCCAACCTTCATCTGTGACTTCACCAGTTGTTGGATCCACTGTTGGATCACTGTTAAAGCGTGAACCGTTAGCAACAAATTCGTTATCGTTTGTTGCATAAGCATAACCATCCTCATGCAAAGTGATAGATGAACCAGGAATTTGAACGTATTCATTACCATTCAAACCAACTTTTTCAATGTGGTTTCCAAGCTCAGTGTTCCAGTGGTTAAGTGAAGAGATACTCAAAACTGAACCGTTCTTAGACAAATCAAGTGGTGTCACAGATGACTCAGAATCAAAGAAGTTCAAGTTCATCTTAACGTGAAGTTTTTTATTAGTGTCGTCAGTTTGTGAACCAATGAAAAGTGTCTTAGTTGGATCGTGGTACAACTTAACAATGGCTGAACCATCTGTACTTGGTGTTTCTACCAAAGTGTAAGTTGCAACAATTTTCTTAACTGGAGTACCATTGAATGATGTTCCGTTTATGTTGTTGTATGTTACAGTCAATGTTTGACCCGTAGCCATCTTCAACCATACATCTTCAGTGTATTCACCGTCAGCATTGATAGTGTATTGTGTACCGTTAGCTGCACTGAAGTCACTTGGAATGTAACGAGATGTGTTGAATTGTTCAAGGATTTCATCTACTGAATGACCTGATTGGATTGTTTTATCCAAGTAGTCAACAGAACCTGCTGAGTTTTCAACAGTCATAGTAGCATCAGATTCTGTTTTATAAATCAAGCCAGTAGCATTTTCAGCCAAGCCTTTTGTCAAAAGACGAGCTGTTGTTCCACCAGTGTACTCTTTGTATGATTTTTCCCAAGCAGCATAAGCAAGAACGTCTTGGTAGTATTTATCCAATTGTGTCTTGTAATCTGCAAGTTTTTGTTTATATTCTGAAACCGCAGTTGTCAAAGCTGTTGTTTGAACTTTGTTGTCATTGTTAGCAGCTTCAACGCTAGTGTGTTTAACACCTGCTTCTTCTGTAGCTGTGAATCCCCCTGTTGCAACAACATTTGCTTTAGCAGATGTAAGAGCTGCATCAGCTTCTTCACGAGTCAATTTATTTTCAGAAACAACTGTATTTGAAGCTTCTTGAGCATCTCTAGCTGCTTGATCTTGGACAGCTTTAACATCAGCAGAATCTTTTGATGCTGCTGCAGTCATTGTTGCAGCTTTAACAGCGTTATCGAAGTCAGGATTTGAAACTTCAGCAATAGCTTTAGTTGTTGTTTTTACAGTAGTATCTGTTTCAGTAGTAGTTTTTTCTTCTGTTCCAGGTACTGTAGTAACAACTGCTGCATCACCTGTTGTCTTAACAAGATTAGCACTTGATTCTGCAGCCGTATTTGATACGGTTGCATCAGCATCAGTAGTTGCTGTTACATCTTTAGCTTCATCTGCAGCTGCTACACTTGTAGCCGCGAGTCCTGCAAGCAATACGCTTGAATACAATGTTGTTTTAAATGGATTGACTTTCATTTACACTTTCTCCTTCTTGGTTAACATTTTTAACCTAATTCTTCACCGCCTAATATACTACCGTGATTTTTTAAATTTAGCAATAGTTTTCTGAAAAAAATATTATATATTTGCTACACGTTTTTAAAATTTGACACACTTTTGTTATATTTTAATCATTTCTTTACAATTTAGTGTAATTCGTAAGGCTTTTAAAGAGTTTTTACTTAATACTTTCTTATAGCTGTTCATTTATTTCTCATAATAAACCGTTTCAACGATAGAATAGGCTTCCTATTAGAAACAGGTCATCAAGAACTGGCCTCTTCATAACTAAAAACACATAAAAAAACACCTTCAAGACCTTGACTTTAAATGTTTTTCGTCGTATGCTTGAAAAAAATGTTAAGAAAGTTGGGGGACTTTTCAATGACAAAAAAAGAAATGAGATTGCTGATCCTTCTTGGGATTAGTATTATTTTAGCGAACCTTGTACTGCGTTTGATTCTTAGGCCTCTGCCTGAGAATATTGGTTATCTCATTAAAACGCTTGGCCTTATGTGTCTATACTATTTCCTCGTACAGAGACGCCTTGGATTAAAGATCAAATCGACTAAAAAGATACGTTGGTCTGAAACCTTAGGGGTTTGTTGGTTTCTTCTTTTGGCAGATTTCTTCTATGTTTCTGCGGTTGCTTTGGGGATCAGTAAAGCACCTCATATGATAGGAACTGCCTTGGTTATTGCCTTAGGAGCCGGGTTTTTTGAGGAATATTTTTTTCGTGGACTTTTCCTTAAACTCGCCTTCCAAGATGGTATTAGATCTTCAAAACAGGTTTTAGGAGTCGTTCTCTTGTCTGCCTTATCTTTTGGTTTGGCCCATCTCGGGAATCTCACTCATCAACCCTTGAATGCTACCCTGTTCCAAGTTTATTATGCGACAGCTATAGGAATATTCTTTGCTGCTATTTACCTACGTACTGGTAGCCTCTGGTGGACTATTATTCTGCACTGTTTGGTTGATTTTGCCAGTGTTCTTCTCTCGCAATCAACACAGGCTGCACCAGCTACAAGTATCTGGAATTTCATTTTCTGGCTACCTTTAATTGCCCTAGGACTCTTCCTTATTCGTCCTAAAAAATTGAAAGCCATTAGATATCTTAATGATTAATATTTCAAACTGCATCCCATAAGTTAGATTTTCAGTGTCTAACCTGTGGATGCAGTTTTTCATTTATCAGAACTGCTTTCTTACGACTTATCTCAATTTCCATAATTACTCCTAAAACGATTTAATCATAGAAATTTCATATCAGGTCTTCATCTATTCCTATCAGAATTTTGCTGATTTTAGACTTCTCATTTTGTTATAATATGACCTACAATCATATTTTTTCAAAGGGGATGCTTATGAATTTTCAACAATGTCGCTATGTTCAGACTATCGCTGAAACAGGGTCTTTTAGTAAGGCTGCTAAAAAACTCTTTTTGACTCAGCCTAATCTCTCAGCATCCATCCGTGACTTAGAGGAAGAACTTGGCGTCCAACTCTTTGAGCGTTCCAATACAGGAGCCAAACTAACTGATGACGGTCATGATTTTCTCAAATACGCCAAACGTATTCTTGGAGAGTTAGATCTCCTAGAGGGACGCTACCGTAAATCATTCAAGAAATCATTCACTGTTGCCAGTCACCACTACGATTTCTTATCACTTCCTATGGCTCACATTGCCCAACGTTTTCGTAGTGATTATCAAGAATTTCAACTGATTGAAACAACGACTAGGAAGATTCTCAAAAGCGTTGAAAGCTTCGAAAGTGACCTGGGGATTATTTATCTAGATGAAGACAACGACCATATCCTAGAACGCAGTTTCCAACACATGGATCTGACTTTCACCCCACTCGGAGAGTTTGAAACTAAGATTTTCTTAGGTCGCCAACATCCCCTAGCTCACAAAAAATCCCTCAACCTCAAAGATTTAGAGGGATACCCACAGGTCCGCTTTCGTCAAGAAAGCTCTGGAATCCATTTTGACGAAGATCCTCTCGAGGTTCTGCCTGACCAACAAGTGATTTACAGTAATGACCGAGGCAGTGTCATGAATTTACTCTGTGCCTCAGATAGTTACGCTTCTGGCCTCGGTATTGTTAATAGTTTCATTAAGGACCAAATTGTTTTACTTCCACTGAAGAACAGTCCAAAGCACACCTTGGGTTTTGTGACCAATAATAAACAGAAACAATCCGCAATTATTCAAGCATTTATCGAGGAAATTCAGGATAGCTTACTACCCCACCACTAAGGAGAAGAAAATGGAATTTCAAACACTTAATAATGGCATCAAAATACCTGTGCTTGGTTTTGGTGTCTGGCAAATTTTCGATCAAAAAGAATGTCAAAAAGCCGTTGAAGATGCTCTTTCTGTAGGCTTTCGATTGATTGATACTGCTAGTCTTTATCGAAATGAGGAAGCCGTGGGACGTGCTATTAAGGCATCTGGTATCCCTCGCGAGGATATTTTCCTGACTAGTAAAGCCTGGATTAGCCAGCTTGGCTACGAAGATACCAAATTAGCCCTAAAAGAAACACTTCGCAAACTAGATACTGACTATCTTGATTTATATTTGATTCATCAACCTTTTGGCGACTTACATGGTGCCTGGCGTGCTATGATTGAGCTTAAGCATGAAGAACTTATTAGAGCCATTGGTGTTTCTAACTTCTCAACAGGGCGTTTGACGGATTTTGCCTTGCAGACACCGGTCATTCCAGCAGTCAATCAAATCGAGTTGCATCCCTATAAACAACACAAACTGATTCAGAAAGCTGATAAGGAATTCGGCACCCTAACGCAAGCCTGGGCTCCTTTTCATAGAGGAGAGGATGGTATTTTTCAGGACCCAACTCTGACTGCTATTGCTGAAAAACATGGCAAGACAGTTGCCCAGGTCATCCTCAGATGGCAAACCCAACAAGGGATTTTGACCATTCCTAAAAGTACCCATATCGAACGGATGAAAGAAAACTTTAATAGCTTCGACTTCCACCTAGACCAAGCAGACCTTGACGCTATCAGTAAACTAGACCGATACCCTGATGCCTATGGTCCTGATGAAAGTGTGGAACGCATTAAGCATTTATTGAAATATAGTGTATAAAAAAACGAGTTCGACTGAACTCGTTTTCTTATACACTAGGTCCTCTTAAGACTTCCCTTAAGAGTAGATGATTTCCGGTTTTAAGGAAGCAAAACTTCCAAGCACTCAACAAAGATGTGTTTCAAGCGCTTTACTCACAACCGAAGATTAGTAAAAAACAGTTTCCCAATTCAAAAAATTGATAAACTATTTTTTATGATATTTTACCCAATCACACTTCCGTTTGGAACCGATGAATCTACTGTCAAGACAGTGAGTTTGCCGTCATGTTCTGCGGAAAGAATCATACCTTGGCTGACATATTTCTTCATCATCTTACGTGGTTTGAGATTAGCCACGACTTGAAGTTTCTTGCCGACCAATTCTTGTTCGTTTGGATAGAATTTAGCAATACCTGAGAGGATTTGACGATCTTCACCGTCACCAGCGTCAAGACGGAAGCGAAGCAATTTGTCTGAACCTTCGACTTTTTCTACTTCTTTAACTTCAGCGACACGGATTTCAACCTTGTCAAAGTCATCAAATTTGATTTGGTCTTTTTCAGACTTAAGTTCAACCTCTTCTGGGTTCCATTCCTTCTCTTGAGGTTTGCCTGCGTTCATTTGAGATTGGATGTAGGCAATTTCCTCGTCCATATCCAGACGTGGGAAGATTGGAGTTCCTTTTGAAATGACTGTCACATTTTCTGGGAATCCTGAAAGTTCAAGATTTTCAAGGTCAAACGCTCCTGACAATCCGAGCTGTTCCATAATGGCATTTGAAGTGGTCATCATGAATGGTTGAATGAGGTGGGCAACGACACGAAGACTAGCAGCCAAGTGAGCCATAACTGCTGCTAATTGTCCCTTGTCACCATCTTCTTTAGCGAGAACCCATGGAGCTGTTTCATCAATATACTTATTGGTACGTGAAATGATGTTCCAAACTGCGTCCAAAGCACGTGGGAAATCCACAGCATTCATTTGTTTGTGGAATTCTTCGATATTTTCAGCTACAACCTTGGCCAAATCAGCATCAAAGTTTGTAACGTTTTCAACATAGGCAGGTACTTGACCACCGAAATACTTGTTGATCATGGCAACTGTACGGTTGAGGAGGTTTCCAAGGTCGTTAGCCAATTCATAGTTAATACGAGCCACATAGTCTTCTGGTGTGAAGGTACCATCTGAACCGACAGGAAGACTACGCATGAGGTAGTAACGGAGTGGATCAAGACCAAAACGTTCTACCAACATTTCTGGATAGATCACGTTTCCTTTAGACTTAGACATCTTACCGTCTTTCATGACGAACCAACCGTGGGCAACAAGACGTGTAGGCAATGGCAAATCAAGAGCCATAAGGATGATTGGCCAGTAGATTGAGTGGAAACGAAGGATATCCTTACCAATCATGTGGATGATTTCGTGGTTTTCATCATTTTGCCAGAATAAATCAAAGTTACCATGCTCATCCTGACCATAACCAAGGGCAGTGATATAGTTGATAAGAGCATCAATCCACACATAAACCACGTGTTTTGGATCTGATGGTACTTTTACTCCCCAAGTGAAGGTTGTACGTGACACGGCCAAGTCTTCCAAACCTGGCTCGATGAAGTTTTTAAGCATTTCATTCATACGACCATCAGGTTGGATAAATTCTGGGTGTTCTTTAAAGAAGGCAGTCAAACGGTCTGCGTAGTTACTGAGCTTAAAGAAATATGATTCTTCAGAAACAAGCTCTACTTCATGTCCTGATGGAGCTACCCCACCAATGACATTCCCTTGCTCATCACGGTAAACTTCTGCCAACTGACTTTCAGTGAAGAATTCTTCGTCTGAAACTGAATACCAACCTGAGTATTCACCAAGATAGATATCTCCTTGTTCCAAAAGACGCTCGAAAACTTGAGCAACAACTTTTTCATGGTAATCATCAGTCGTACGGATGAATTTATCGTATGAGATATCCAAAAGTTGCCAGAGGTCCTTAACACCAACAGCCATACCATCCACATACTCTTGTGGTGTAATACCTGCTTCCTCAGCCTTTTGTTGAATCTTTTGGCCGTGTTCATCAAGCCCAGTAAGGTAGAAGACATCATAGTTCATCATACGTTTGTAACGTGCCAAGACGTCACAAGCAATAGTTGTATAAGCAGAACCAATATGTAATTTACCAGATGGGTAATAGATAGGTGTTGTGATGTAGAATGTTTTTGTCATTTTAATTTCCTTTCATGTGTTAACAAATGGGCTAACACTGATGATATAACATCTTATTATAGCACGTTTTGGACACTAAAAAAACCAGCTAGGCTGGTTTTAAACATTACTAGTTTTGAAAGAGCTTTTTATCAGCTCTAACATCACGTTCATAGTCATAATCTAATTTCTTCACGTCACCCTCTGATAGGCGTTTGAAGCTTCTTTCTTCTATAAGTTTGCCTTTCTTATTATAAGTTGTGACGATTAATTTATTACCCTTAACCTTGTATCGAACAGTTTCTTCAAGAGATTCTTTATAGGATTTAACGTAAATCTTTTTACTTTCATCGTTATCAGCCTTAGTTCGATATTCACTTATTTTGTATTGATTATCTACTGCTTGGTCAATGACTTTGGTATATTCAGATAGTGACATGGTTGGTTTAAGCGTTCCAGACCAAACATCTGGACGGTATGCTTCGTCAGTATCATAGTCTGTAAAGTCAACCAGATTGTTCCCGCCAGCTAAGGTATAAAAATAAAATTTAACATTGTTACCTTTGACTTTAACAAAATCATGAGCCTCTAGGCCACTTTCCTTGAAAGATTCCATACCATCAACCATTTTCTTCTTATCTTTATGGTAAAAGCGATAAGTTTCAAGCAAATAGGTTCCTTCAGGTATTTTACCACCTTGCAGGTGCATAAACGCATAACCACTAAATGAAAGTGCCACTAGAACAATCGCCCCCACTACAGAAGCAATAATAATTTTAGCTTTCTTAGACAAGCCTGTCTTAACAGGAGCAACTTGTGAAACGGCTTGTGTCACTTGGTCACTCAACTGAGCTTTCTGTAGATTAACACCCTCGTTCTTAGACTCTTGAGAAATAAATTCCCCATTAGCTTTTGCTTGTTGGATTTCTTCCTCTGTCGGCTTACGATTATTGATTGTTTCGAAATAATCTAACCACTCTTTTTCGTTCATAAAAGTCCCCTTTTTCATTGATACATCCATTCTACCAGAAAAAAGACTCCAAGGCTATTTGACTATTTTCATAAAAATAAAGCGGTACCAAACTGGAGAATCAACTCTCCCTTCTTGTACCACTTTACTCATTTATATCATTGGGTGATTAAATCTTATCACTAGATTTTTTACTACTATCACTTGAATCTGATTTTGATCCACTATTCTTACCGTCATTATATCCGCCATAGGTATCACCATAGTCATTACCATAACCATAGCCGTAATCGTAGCCATAACCGTAACCGTAGTCACTATATTCGTCATACTTGTCACTAATCTCTTTTAAGTCTTTCTTGTAATCCTTAACGGCATCATCATAATCATCCTTACGTTCTTCACCATCTTCCCGGCTCATTAGCTTATAGGTAGTAGTCATTTTTAACTTACCCTTTTTATCATAAATATTAAGCGTAAATTCATCGCCATGTTTTACGTAAGTGCGTGTTTCTTTAAGAGTATCCTTATATTCACTAACTGCTGATTTTACAGTTTTCTTAACATCATCTTTTGAGTAGAAAGAATACTCTTTAGACATTTTTTTCATATAGTCAGTGACAAGATCTTTAACATCATCTGCACTAAGTACTTGACTTTGAGTTCTGTTCCAAGGATCAAATTTCTGAGGGATCGATTTCTCGTTCTGAATTAGGCTAATTGAAGACTTCCCATCGCTTTCTAAATAATTGTAATGATTAGATTGATTTTTCTTTACAACTAAAAAATCTAACAATTTTGTGTCTTCATCCTTGTATTCTTTAATGCCGTCGACCATTCTATTCTTATCTTCATTGTAATAAGAAAAACTAACTACCTCATATGTTCCATCCGCTATCTTACCTGATTGGTAGCGCCATAGTGAGTAGCCCCCAATAATAAGTAAAATCGCTGCCAAGGAACCAAAGACTGAGGCCAAAATAATCTTAGTTTTCTTAGACATACCTTTTTTAGCAGGTACGACTTGTTGGAAGGTTGCTGTTGTTTGGGCAAACTGTGGCTGCTGCGTCATCGTTATCACAGGTTCAGCTGGCTTAATCGGTCTTTGCTCCGTCACCTGTCCATTTGAGCCAAAGACGTTAGGTCGTTCAAGGATAAACTCGCCTGCTGCCTGAGCTTGAGCTAACTCTGCGGGAGTTGGTTTGCGACCGTTGACTAATTCAAAGTACTCAATCCACTCTTGCTGGTTCATAATAATCTCCTTTTTTATTGGTCTACCGTTCTATTGTACCAAAATAAATGGTGAAATAGTATTTGACAATTATCATAAAGACTGTAAGGTTTTTTAATAAAACATTAGGTTATGATTCCCGATAGTAAAGAGGTACTTGCTCGGTAAGCGGTTCAACGCCAGATGGCATAATCCCCATAATGCTCCCTGTATTTATAATGCTTCAAGGCATACTCATAATCCCAATCATAACCACTTTTGATCTCTTTGGCTTCTTCTGAGCTCAATCGTTTAAAAGTTCTACGCGACTCAATATGTCCATCATTAGCATAAACAGTCAGAACGAGACCATTAGGGAGCTTTTCATAAGTTCTTTTTTGCTTCAACATTTTTTTATAATCGTCTATACACCTTTGGACAGATACTTCTTTTACTCTTGAATACTCCTCTCCCTTTTTAGAAATCTTATCAATATGAGACATCACTAGAGCTTTATATTCAGAGACTGTTAAATCCTGTTTTAAAGTCCCTGTACGTGGGTCAAAAGTCTGTGGGAGCTTTTCATCGTGCTCAAATGGTGAGACAGAAGGTTCCCCATCCCCATAAAAAACATAATAAAATTGAGATTTCATATTCTCAACTACTATAAAATCCTCATATAAGCTATCATTATTCTCTCCCCGCTTAGTCCGATTTATCAATTCATTGGAATATGCCGATTTAGTCTCGTATTTTATCATCTAATAAGTACCGTCTGGAATATAGTTCTCTTGATACTTCCAAAATCTTCCCTCTCCTATGGCTATCAAGACTGTCGCAACAAATCCAAGCAATACAATGATAGCAATCTTCCATTTTTTTGCTTTAGTCATACCTCTCCCCCCTTACTGGCCTGTTACTCAATACTATTTTACCAAAACTAGGGGAAAAGCTAATGACATGACTGTAAAGGAAAAAGAGGCTGAGAATACCACTCTCAAACCTCTTTTTAGCTATTTATTTTTTAAGATCCTCAGCACCAATAACTGGGTATTCGGTCAATCCTGACGCTGCTTCTTCTTCAACCTTGTTTGCTTCCTCTGTTTTTTCCTCAAAGTCAAGCTTAGGTGCATCTTTTTCATAGGCATTAATGATATCAGCTACAACTGGGTGACGTACGACATCGCTAGCAGAGAAGTGAACAAAATCAATAGCCTTGATTCCCTTCAATTTCTCCATAGCATCGACAAGGCCTGATTTAACACGACGTGGCAAATCAATCTGACTCATGTCCCCATTGACAATCATCTTAGAATTAAAACCAAGACGGGTCAAGAACATCTTCATTTGCATGATGGTTGTATTTTGTGCCTCATCAAGGATAACAAAGGCATCCTCGAGGGTACGACCACGCATATAAGCGAGGGGTGCAATCTCAATAATTTCACGTTCCATAAGGCGGGTCGTCTGCTCCTTACCGAGAATTTGATAAAGGGCATCATAAACAGGGCGAAGGTACGGATCCACCTTTTCCTTGAGATCACCAGGCAAGAAACCAAGGCTCTCACCCGCCTCAACCGCCGGACGTGTCAGAACAATACGTTTAACTTGACCACGTTTAAGGGCTGTAACCGCAAGGGTAACCGCTAAAAAGGTCTTCCCTGTACCAGCTGGACCAATTCCAAAGACCACATCATGGTTTTTAATGCTATCAACATAAACCTTTTGTCCTAAAGTCTTTACTCGGATAGGCTTACCACTGTTGTCCTTGATAATCTCTTCTTCATATAAAGCAACAAACTTGTCAATCGAACCATCTTGAGCCATGGTTAAGGCTGCGACAACATCTGAAGTGTTGACTAGCATTCCACGCTCCACCAAAACAAGGAGAGCTTGAATGGTCAAGCGAGCCAATTCAACACTTTCCTCGTCATCTCCAAGGATCTGCACACGCTCTGTTCGAGCATGAATGATAACATTTAGGTTTTCTTCAATAAGTTTTAGATGGCGCTCATTGGTCCCAAAAAGTGACAAGACATCATCTGGGTGATTTAGGGTAATTTCAACAGAATACTCTTGCAAATAGAGTTCCTCTTTCTTTCGTCTTTTTCTCCATTATATCAAAAAAATCACGCCAAGCGTGACTTTTTGTAATTCTTAATTATGCGTTAAATGACACGTGAACGTGGTCATAGTGGTTTTCAGTAATGCTACCACGGTCAGGCATTTGGTTCCAAGTGTTTGCTGGTCCGTAGATATTATCTACTGGTGCGTAGAATTGTTGTCTGTAGATGATATATGAGATACCTGCATTTGAGATATTGTCTACTGCATATTGAGCGACTTGATTACCAACTTCTGAACCAACTGGAACCATAACGTCAACGGCAAGTCCTTGACCATGGTCTTGTGGATCACCTTCACGGTAACCACCGATATCAGTAAGACCGAATTGTGCTGCTACATCTTGACGGAAAGCTTCAGCTTGTGGTTGAAGGTGTGGATCCGTTGGAAGTGTATTCGTTGATGCAGGTTGTACTGCTGGTGCCTCTGAAGCTACTGGTGCTTCTGATGCTACTTCTGATGTTGCTGCTGGTTCTACCGCTGGCTGTTCTGCTGGTGCTTCTGAAGTCGCTGGTGCCTCTGAAGAAGCTTCTGATGTTGTTGCTGGTTCTGCCGCTGGCTGTTCTGCTGGTGCTTCTGAAGTCGCTGGTGCTTCTGAAGTCGCTTCTGATGTTGCTGCTGGTTCTACCGCTGGAGCTTCTTCTTTTACTTCAGGTTGTGCTGGTGTTTCATCAGCTGGAGTAGTTTCTGCTTCAGGTGTAGCCTCTGCTGACGCAGTGACATGATCAATAGCATCAGCAACTGGTTGTTCAGTTTCTGCGTATGCTGGTGCTTCTGATGCTGATGCGATAGCTTCTGTTACTTCTGAAACAGCTTGAGTTGACTCTTCTGTAGCAGGTGCTTGAGTAGCTGTTGTGCTTACTGTTTCAACTGGAGCTGTCAAGTCCGCTGCAACTACAGATTGACCATTGACAGTCACTTCGTTAGTTGTCAAATTAGCTTCTGCAACTACAGGTGTAGTTGATGTTTCTGAAGCTGGAGTTTCAACTTTAACAGAGACAGCTTGATTATCAGCATTGTATGTTGCTGTCAAGACTGTCCCAGGGTAAATCAAATCAATGTTTGTGATTTGATTGATGTTAGCCAAAACATTCACATCGATACCCATTGCTTCAGCGATACTTCCCAAAGTATCACCGTATTGAACTGTATAAGTTTGTTGGTTATCACTTACAGCGATATCTGCTTTGATTTGATCTACTGAACGTGCCACCCAGTTTGAAGTTTCATCGGCATGTACATGACTTGCAGCAAAAAGTGAAAGTGCTGCGGTTGAGTAAAGAAGTGCCTTTGTTGTTTTAGATTTTGATAACATGTATAATTCATTCCTTTTTTAACAATTTTAACATATACAATAATACCACACTTTTTGTCAAAAGAGGGGTGATTTACTGCACTTTAAAGCAATTACTAACTAGTTGTAACAAGCCTAATTTATTGAAAAAAAGCTGAGATATTTGTAAAAAATTGTAACAATTCATACCAATTCAAATGGTAATTACTTTTTAAAGAAAATGCTAAAAGTCATTATGCTTATCGTAGACTTAGTCGCTATTAATGAGCCAGATAATCTTCCCAAATCTGGTCAAACTGCCCCAAATTAAAGGAAAAACTAGCTTGATCTTCCAAGTAACGACTAACTTCTTCGAAGTCATCAGTATGCTTCGGGAAGGTTGAATCTTCAAAAGCCAAGTCAGCCAAGATTGCTACTGGTTCATTGGATTTCGGATTACGCTGGGCCATCAACCAAGTATAAAAGGATTTTCTCATGCCTTCTCCTAACCGATTAATTCTGTTCCAAACTGGTCTTGTTTGACTTTTTTAGCCTTCATCAGACCACCTAAAGCTTTCTTAAATTGTCCCTTAGAAATACCGAAGGTTGCCTTGATATCTGCTGGTGATGACTTGTCATTAAGCGTCATAAAGCCACCATTGCTCTCTAAATAAGTCAAAATCATCTGAGCATCATTTTCAAGCATTTCAAAAGAACGTGGTTTAAGAGAAAGATTGAGGGTACGGTCAACTTCTCTGAACCCAATCACACGCGCTTCAAGGACCTGACCTAAGCGTGGCTCAGCATAACGTTCTGAGGGATGGATGAAACCAAGCATGTTATTCTCTGGTAGATAAACAAAGGTTCCTGAGAGTTTGAGACGGTAGGCAATGGCTGGCCATTTTTGGTTTTGCATATTATCGTAAGCGGGACCAGCCATACGTTGAAAGACCTCAGGTTCAGCAGGAAGCCCCCAAATACGGTCTTTTTTATCCACATCGAGTTTGATATAGAGCTTGTCACCTTTCTTAGGCCAAAGCTCTTTGAGTTCCGGTAAAACATCAAGAGAGACAACAATCTCCTTATCTGGAATTCCCACATCTACAAAGACACCCAAATCCTTACGAACTTCAGTGACCTCTCCCCAATCGTAAGAATCACGAGTTGCTTTGATTTCCTTTTGAGTCAGACGTGATTTTTGCTTGCTATCTGTATAGGCGAAACCTGTCACCATGTCACCAATGGCGTGTTCCCCTTCTTCTTTAGACAAGGCAAAGGTCACACCGTCCTTTTGAATAAAATAAAATTTGTCATTTTCATCTGTTACTAGGGCAGTAATAATTGTTCCAAGTAATGTATTCATCTTTTTCCTCTAAAAAGAGAGTCGGACAAGGAAGCTAACATAGTCCATGCTCTTTTGCTTCTGTCCCACTCTCCTTATTTTTCTATTGATTAAACAGTAAGGAGTTCTTTTTCCTTTTCTGCTGTCATGCTGTCAATCTTCTTAACAGCGTCATCAGTTGCTTTTTGGATATCTTTTTCCAAAGCTTTCAATTGATCTTCTGTGATTTCTTTGTCTTTTTCTTGCTTCTTAGCTTCATCCATTGCATCACGGCGGATGTTACGGATAGCGATTTTAGCATTTTCACCGACTTTTTTCACTTCTTTAGCTAACTCTTTACGTGTTTCTTCTGTAAGTGCTGGGATAACCAAGCGCACAACAGAACCATCGTTAGCTGGGTTAATACCAAGATCAGATTCGTTGATTGCACGTTCGATATCAGCAATTGAACCTTTATCAAATGGTGAAATCAAAAGAACACGTGCTTCAGGAACAGTGATTGAAGCCAATTGGTTAAGTGGTGTTGGAGCACCATAGTATTCTACAGTGATACGGTCAAGAAGTGATGCATTGGCACGGCCTGCACGGATAGATCCAAATTCACGGGCCAATGACTCGTGTGAGTGGGTGAAACGTTCTTTTGCTTTTTCAATAATTGCGTTTGTCATAAATTCTCTCTTTCTTATTTGTGTGATTCTGCTTTGTTAGATACAGTTGTTCCAATTTGTTCACCAAAGATAACACGTTTGATGTTTCCTGGTTCATTCATATTGAAGACAACAAGGTCAATGTCATTATCCATTGAAAGGGTAGAAGCTGTGGCATCCATAATTTTCAAGCCACGTTTAATAACTTCCACGTGTGTCAATTCGTCAAACTTAACGGCATCAGCGTTTTTACGAGGGTCGTCATTGTAGACACCATCAACACCGTTTTTAGCCATAAGAATAGCATCAGCTTCGATTTCAGCTGCACGGAGAGCCGCTGTTGTATCTGTTGAGAAGTATGGTGAACCAATACCTGCTGCAAAGATAACAATACGACCTTTTTCAAGGTGACGAAGGGCACGACCACGAATATAAGGCTCTGCCACAGATTTCATATCAATCGCTGTTTGAACACGTGTATCAACACCGAGTTGTTTCAAACTATCTGCCATAACAAGGGCATTCATAGTTGTTCCAAGCATTCCAGTGTAGTCTGCTTGAACACGATCCATTCCTGCTTCAGCTGCAGGTTCACCACGCCAAAGGTTACCACCACCGATAACTAGAGCAATTTGAATACCTGAATCCGCTACCTCAGCAATTTCCTTAGCCATAGCCTGGACAGTTGGAAGATCAATCCCAACACCTCGTTCACCAGCTAGAGCTTCACCTGAAAGCTTAATGAGGACACGTTTGTATTTTGGTTCTGCCATGATTTCTCCCTATTAACTATTTTGTTTTATGATTTGATTCTTAGCTGAGATTTATCTTTCCTAAGTCGTCAATTACCAGCCCTTTAAGGTGGTTAAAGGGCTCATTCGAGCATCTCCTTTTTATGATTAGGATAAGAAAATGGTTTCTTTTTTTGCAAAGGAAACACTAAATCTTCATCCTTACTATTTTATCATAAATTAGGGTTTTCACCTAGTCAAATATTTAAAAAAATATCCTTACAAGATGACCGTAAAAGTGATGGTGTCATTTTTATAAGAGGCAAAGATACGACCTTTAAATAATTTGACCATGCTTTGAGCCATAGAGAGGCCAATACCAAAACCTTTATGTTCCTTGTTATTATGGGATTCTTCAATACGATAAAAACGCTCAAAAAACTTACTATAGTCAACAGCCTTACCATCTTTATAGGTGTTCGATACTTCTAGACGAGCCCGTTTTCGTGTCCTTCCAATCTGATGGAGCCTTACGGTTACTGTCCCTTCTGGATCACAATACTTGTTAGCATTATCCACAAGGAGGGTTACAAGTTCAAAGAGAGACTTCTCCTCTGCTTTCACATGAATATCCGGTGTGATGTCCATAACGAAAGATTTACCATCTCGGACAACAGGCCCCTTAAAGTCCTCTGCTGCATCCTCAGTAATATAGGAAAAATCTACATCTTGAAGAACAATATCCGGCTGCTCCTCCAGACGAGATAGGGCTACAAGAGAATTGATTAGAGTGGTCAAACGTGCCACCTGGTCGTTCGTCGACTTGGTCCATTCGTTCTCTCCAGTCATGAGTTCTTGTAACTCCGTATTGGCAGAAATAATGGCCAATGGTGTCTTTAATTCATGACCAGCATTGGTAATAAAACGTCGCTGCTTTTCGTAGTTTCGAATGAAGGGACGAATGACAATTCCTGATAAGGCACTAACAATGATGACAAAAAAGATAAAGCCAAACATTGATAAAAGGATAGAAAGGTTTAACAAGGCTTGGGAAGAATTATAATAAGAGGTCGTGTCCAGAAAGACCACAAGGATCTTATTTTTGCTGACTTTACTAACCTGATAACTGAGATTAATATTTTTTTCTCTAATGGTTCCAAGAGTACTCGTCATTCGGCTAGCTGCACGGGCATAAGTAGTGGCCTCTTCATCATTTATCAAGGAAGTATGACTGGTGTCCTGACTGACCACTTCATCACCAGACAAGGTCACGCTGAAAAAACGAAAACTATCTGATGGAATTTCACGCCCTTGATTGGTCTCAATTTTTTTAGTTTTTCCAAAACTACCATTATTTTCTGTAAGCGTGTTGAGAACCTTACTAATTTCATGCTCCGTCTGAAAGGACCTCACAGTATTGATGATTCCCACAGTAAAGACCAAGATAAAGAGGATAGCCAAGGAAGCAATCGTAATAAATTGAAGTCGTAAACGTCTAAACATGAGCTACTCCTCTCTAATTGGCGAGAAGGCAAAAGTCGCCGCCTTTTTCACCAAGAATGTTGATGTCGGCCTGGATGGCTTGCAATTTCTGACGCAGATAGGAAATATAGACCCAGACAATCGACTCGTCCACATCTTCCTCATCCTCCCAGATGGTCTTAAAAAGGTGCTCAGTCGTTAATTTCTTAGCAGGATTGAGCATAAAGTGGGCCATTAACTTGGTCTCTCTGCTTGAAAGTCGAATGGCGTTCCCAGCTACCAACTCCTGCTCCTCTTGGTCCAAACGAACAGAACCAAGAGTCAAAATTTTGGCAGTGAAGCTCTCACTCACACGACGCTCTAATGAGCGCAAACGCGCCAAAAGTTCCTTAAGGGAAATAGGCTTGGTCAAGTAATCGTCTGCCCCAGCATCAAGCCCGGTCACACGATCATCAATTTCAGCCATAGCTGTCAACATAATGACATGCGTCCTGTCCCCAGAGGAGCGAATCTCTTTCAGGGCCTCGATACCTGTTTTAATGGGCATCATAATATCCATGATCATCACTTGATAGGCATTTTGTGCAGCTAAATCAACAGCCTCTTGCCCATTAAAGGCTTGATCTACCTCATAACCTTGATGCTCTAGGGCTGCCTTGTAAACTCGAGAAAGAGCCTCTTCATCCTCAGCTAGTAGAATTTTCAAAGCCATTCTAGTCCCCTCCTTCTTGAATTAAGTTACGGATGGTCTGCATGGTCAAATCGCATGAAGCTAATTCATCCGCACAGCGCTTAAGCTCACGGGTAATCATTTCTGGATTCTTGATGTCGTGCTTGTACTTCATCTGATGCTCCAAACTGGCCCACGAATCCTGAGCGATGGTCCGAAGCTGAACCTCAACAAAATAGGTTCCTCTCTCATTTCCTAGCACATCTGGAAACTCGGTTTCGATTTCCAAAATGAGGTGGTAAGAACGATAGCCATTGGGCTTAGCATTTAAAATATAATCTTTCTCGTTATAGATAGAAACGCCAGGGATAGCCTTGATGACATCGATAGTTTTATAAATATCATCAACAAAGCCACAAACGATTCGAATTCCAATACTGTCACGAATTTCCTTGAGAGCAGATTGGCTGGTTTCAGGCAAATTTTTCCTAAGACACTTTTCACGCATAGAATCGCTTTCTTTGATTCGTGAAATAAAATGTTCATAGAGTTTAAAGCCTGTTTCTTTTTTGCTAGTAATATTAGCCGCAATAATCGGGTCTGTTATTTCTTGTAAAATCTTGGGGAGATACTGAGCATATTCCCCATAAATACTTGGAGTTGACATATAAACCTCCTCTAATAGCGTTTCCTAATTATAGCATAGTTAGACTTAAAAATAAGGAATGAGCCAGACAAGAAGGACTCTAAAGCTAAGAAAAAAATCCAGCCGAAGCCAGATTCATTTTGCTTATCTAAGTTAAATAGCACAAGGCTATGCATCAAGTGATTTGACAAAAGGCCAGTTGCCTAGTTTGTGTGTTTCGTAGGTCAAAACCTTATAACCACATTGTTTGTAGCCATTTTTTTCATAGAAAGGTACATTGTAATCACGATTGGTAATCAAGCCAAGGCTGTGACCTCCTGTACTACGTACAAAAGGTTCAACCCCTTCAAGCAAAAAGAGACTTCCTATCCCTTTTCTTTGATAATATGGAGTCACCGCCAACATCATCAGGTACCAGTCGTATTCTGCAGAATCTTCCAGATGTCTTTCGGACTCTTCAACAAAGTTAAAATACTTGAACAACTTAGTGATGCTTATAAAACTGAAAAGCTTGGTCGCCCCATTTTGAAGATAATTAAGCATAGAAATCGTCTGATGCTGTAAAATAGCTGCCGCAACAATGCGACCGTCCTTTTCAGCCACCAAACATGAGTCCTGTTTAATCGCCAAACGCACCAACACTTCCTGCAAGGCTAAGACAAATTCCTTATATTGTTCAGGATTCTTTAAATTACTGGCAATCATTGAAAGATAGGGGTAATCTTCAAAGGCATCTGCACATACTTGTGCAACTTCCTGAACTTCGTCTAGTCTTGCTTTGCGATATTGCATCATAATCTCCTAATCTGTCTGTTTTTTTCAGTATAACACAAAACGCATGACTGACAGTCATACGTGCTATAGATTTTTGTAAAATCTTATAATTTTATAAGAAAAGTTTAGGCAACTTCTTCTGTAAATTGACTATTATAAAGATCAGCATAGAAACCATCTGCTGCCATGAGCTCATCATGATTGCCCTGTTCAATAATGTTACCATCTTTCATCACAAGGATAAGGTCAGCATTTCGAATGGTTGATAAGCGGTGAGCAATGACAAAGGAAGTCCGACCTTCCATAAGCTTGTCCATGGCTTTTTGAATCAATTCTTCTGTTCGGGTGTCAACTGATGATGTCGCTTCATCCAAGATAAGAAGAGGGGCGTCCTTAAGAAGCGCACGCGCAATGGTCAAGAGCTGTTTCTGACCAACTGATAAGGTCACAGAATCATCCAAATAAGTATCATACCCCTTTGGAAGTGTGGTGATGAAGTGGTGAACACCGACAGCCTTAGCTGCAGCAATAACTTGCTCATCAGAAATATTCTCTTGGTTGTAAATCAAATTATCACGAATAGTACCTTCAAAGAGCCAAGTGTCTTGAAGCACCATAGAGAATTGATCATGAACAGTTTCACGTTTCATGTCGTTAGTATCCACACCGTCAATGGTGATACGACCTTGGTCGATGTTATAGAACTTCATAAGCAGGTTAACAATAGTCGTCTTACCAGCACCCGTTGGACCAACAATCGCAATCTTTTGACCTGGTTTAGCAAGAGCTGAAAAGTCATGAATAATAGTCTTTTCAGGAGTATAACCAAAGGAAACATGGTCAAAGACTACTTGACCTTTAGTATCTGTCAACTCAGCTGTCTTAGCTGACTCGTTGTCCATATCTTTTTCTTCCAAAAATTCAAAGATACGGCCAATGGCTGCAGTGGCTGATTGGAGTTGTGTAATCCCTTGGGCAATTTGAGAAAGAGGTTGGGAGAAGATACGAACATAGGTCATGAAGGCTACCACATCACCAATCGTCAAGCTACCATCAATAACTTTGATGGCACCCACAAGACAGACCATAACATAACCAAAGTTCCCAATGAAAATCATAAGTGGCATCATAATACCTGAGATAAACTGTGATTGCCACATCGATTTATAGAGTTTATCATTAAGTCCCTTGAAAGCTTGACTGCTCTCTTGAGCAGCATTGTAACTCGTTACGACTGCTTGACCTGTGTAGATTTCTTCAATATAACCATTAATATTAGCCAAATTTTCTTGTTGGCGTTTGAAAAGGGGTTGTGAGAAGCCCATGATGAAGGCTACTAGAACAAACCCTATCAAGACTGAACCAATCGCAGTGAAAGCCATAGTGACATTTGAGTAGAACATCATAATAATGGCTGCCACCAAGAGAACACTTGAAGTAATCAAGGTACCTAACCCTTGGCTAAGCGATTGTCCCAAAAGGTCAACGTCATTGGTCACACGAGAGAGGGTATCCCCTTGAGAGTGACTATCGAAATAATTAAGAGGGACACTGTTGATTTTCTTTTGGATAGCTGTACGGAAACGTTGTGAAAAGCGTTGTGTAACTGTCGCAACCGTAAAGCTTTGTAGGTAACCCACAATGGCTGAAATGGCATAGAGAACAGCCAAGGTCATAGCAATACTTGCTACCTTGTCCAAATCAATACCTGGAATCGTCCCCATTTTTGTAGGTGTGATCCCTTCAGTAATAGTATTGGTAATTTCTTTAAGCTTATCTGGTCCAATAACTGTAATGACCGCTGAAATAATTGCTCCAAAAATCGCAAGGACAAACGGAATTTGGAAACCTTTAATATAGGGTTTTAAGCGTTTATAGGATGATGTTTTTGGCTTATTTTCCATTTTCTAACTCCTCCTTAGACAATTGTGAATAGGCAATTTCTTGGTAAACCTCATTATTTGCCAAGAGTTCCTTGTGAGTTCCTTGACCAACGACCTTACCTTGGTCAAGTACCAAGATTTGGTCCGCATCCATAATAGTAGAGATACGTTGAGCAACAATCAACTTGGTCATCTCTTGCGTTTTTTCAGCCAGTTCTTGACGTAACTTACGATCGGTCTTATAGTCCAAGGCTGAGAAGGAATCATCGAAAATCAAGATTTCAGGCTTACGTGCCAAGGCACGCGCAATAGCCAAACGTTGCTTCTGTCCACCTGAGAAGTTAGACCCAGCTTGGGCAACTTCTGCTTTAAGTTGACCTTCTTTATTTTCAACAAAGTCTTTTCCTTGAGCCAATTCGAGAGCTTCCCAAATCTTAGCATCATCAAGGGGACTGTTATTGCTCGTTCCCATCGTCATATTTGACGTGATATCACCTGAGAAAAGCACAGCCTTCTGTGGAATATAACCGACTATATTGTGCAAGGTTTCATGGTCATAATGGCGTACATCGACACCGTCAACCTTGATCGTTCCTTGCGTGGCATCATAAAAACGTGGGATAAGGTTGACAAGCGTTGATTTACCAGATCCAGTCGAACCAATAAAGGCAACCGTGTCACCTTTTTTAGCTTTGAAGCTAACATGCTCCAAAACAGGCTCTGAAGTTTCAGAATAACGGAAGGAAACATCATCAAATTCGACAGTACCCACTTCATTAGGCTTTTCAGAACTATTTTCAGGATAAGAGACTGAAGATTGGGTATCTAGAACTTCATTGATACGACCAGCTGCTACAACTGCACGTGGAAGAAGGAAGAAAACAATAATCATCATCATGAATCCCATAACAACCTGCATGGCATAAGATGAATAAACCACCATGTCTGAGAAGAGATGGACCTTATTTTCCATAGCACCAGAAATCTTAGTTGGATCTGTTGGAATCTTAACATCTTCAATCAAATGTGCACCAATCCAATAAATAGCCAGTGTCAAACCACTTGATACAGCAGTCATTACCGGTGTCAGTAAGGCAAAAGAACGACCAATAAAGAGATTGTTTTGGGTCAAATCAGTATTGGCCTTTTCAAATTTATCCTCTTGATAACTTTCAGCGTTATAGGCACGCACCACACGAATTCCTGTAAGAGATTCACGCGTTACGCTATTCAGTTTATCGGTCAGAGTTTGAATCAAGCGTTGCTTAGGCATAACCATGATCAAGAGGAAGAGCATGAGAATGGCAATCACTGCCACAGCGACAAGCAAGGCAAGGAGCCAGTTCCCATTTTTATCGGCAATCTTTGTAATCGCCCAAATGGCCATGATAGGCCCCTGTGTAATAACCTGTAACCCCATGGTAAGTACCATCTGCAATTGGGTAATATCATTTGTCGTACGGGTCAAAAGACTAGGAATTGAGAATTTCTTAATCTCTGCATCTGAAAAATCTAGAACCTGATGGAAGATATCATCACGAAGACGGGTGGTAAAACTTGCCACGCTTCTGGCAGCTAAGAAACCAACCACTACAGAGGCCATAAAGCCTGCAAATGACATTAAAAGCATTCGCATCCCTGGGGCATCCGTATTCCAGGCAAAAATATCCGACGCTTTAG
This sequence comes from Streptococcus sp. HMSC064D12, assembly GCF_001837205.1. NCBI lineage: Bacteria > Bacillati > Bacillota > Bacilli > Lactobacillales > Streptococcaceae > Streptococcus > Streptococcus sp. HMSC064D12. The sequence continues at coordinate 49,982 of NZ_KV831769.1, read as the reverse complement.
TTCCCTTAGTTGATAAGAGTGTCGTAATATCAGACATATAGTCTGGAATTTTCAAGTTTAGATAGACGTTCAAGCAAACAAAAATCACCGCTAAGACAATCATGATTAACTCTTTTGTCGTCAAACGTTTAAAAATTTTAAACATAAGTTACTCCTTATTTTTTTCTAAATTCATACGAATTTGGTGAAAGACACGAAAGGCTGTTTCAGCATCTTCTTTAGAAATACCTTCTAACAGCTGTTCATGGATGGCCTCTCGAAAATGTTTGACATCTCGAGCTTTCTTTTTACCTAAGTCTGTCAGATGAACATACTTGTAGCGTTTATCCTTGTCCGATGTCACCAACTCAACAAAACCATTTTTTTCCATTCGTTTGACCAAATTACTAGCCACTGATTTAGAAATACATAGTCTTTTTTCAATGTCCTTGATAAAAATTTCCTTATCTTGATTATCAGACAAATACTTGACGGCAAATCCTTGTGGGCCAGCTAAATGCTCAACCCCATGGACCTTTCCTAACTCTTGCACGCGAGATTCCATAGTATTGATGAATTCTCTGAATTCACTAAAAGTATCTTTTCCATGCATCGCAAGTCCCTCCTTGAATAATTCTCATGGAAACCATTTTAGTTCTTATGAGAACTAATGTCAAGAAAAAAGTTCTTATGAGAACTAAAAAGAGTGAGAAAGAAAATTTCTTTCCACTCTCACTCCCATAACTATGATTATTAAGGCTTTGAACTCAAAAACCTAGCCCACTTGGGCTAGGCTATCTAAATAATAATCCCCTCCAAATGATCCAATTCATGTTGAATAATTTGGGCTGGCATGCCAGAAAAACTTAACTGTTTAGGCATCCATTGTTCATCTAAATAAGCAACCTCAATCGACTCATAACGTTTTGTTGGACGACTTCCCTCTAATGACAAACAAGACTCCTCTGTTTGAAAAGGTGAGGACTTGCTGACTAAAACAGGATTAAACATAACTAGATTAACAAAACCGATATTGACGATAATAACACGCTTTTTAACGCCAATCATATTGGCAGCCATCCCCACACAAGCATCCTTATGAAACTCCAGTGTATCACGTAAATCTTTAGCCAAATAGAGGTCTTCTTTAGTCGCTTCTGTCGATTTTTGTCCAAGGAAAAAGACATCCTTTACGATAGTTTTTATCATCTATTTACTCCCTTTTCTTATCTAAACTATGAAATCATATACCCTTCTTTTATCGAAACCAAAGGGTTTCAATTTCATATTAATCACCTTGACCTATTATATCAAAAGGCCTACCCTCTAGTAAAACAGACAAAAAAAAGAAACCCGCAGGCTTCTTTTTAGTCATCTTTCTTCACTCTATACAAATAACCAATAAACGCCAAAAGACTAATAGTTGAAACACCCATTGCCAATTTGGCAACTGGGGTATAGCTATAGGTCAAAACGACACCATGCTTACCTGGTGGTAGGACTAGATTAGTTGGATTCTTTTCCTTAGCTAAGTAAGTAGTTACTCGCTTTCCATCAATCCTCGCTTCTTGTCCTTTATAGTAGAAAACTGGTAGCGACAAGACTTTAGCTTCTTTTGACTCGTTGTTTACTGTAAGTGCTAGCTCCTTTGGAGAACGGTTGATGGTTGACTTAATTTCCTGATTATCCAAGAAAAGATGTTTGTCAAAGACAAAGCCAAAGGGCACTTCTTTATTGGTGTAATCGCCATTTATATTTTTATAAGTTCCCATAGCTAGCATTTCTCTCGTGACTTTTGTATTGCTTGGCAATATATTCTTGGCTTTAGTCATCTTATCTTGGACAGTAACAATCTGAAACATATTCAGACAAAGACCAAACAAGACAAGTATCGTCGCTGCCTTCATAGACATATTTTCCAAGATATTAGCCAAGGCTAAACTGAAGAAAAGCAAGGCAAAACTCCATAATCTCCAAGGAAATTGAAGGTTGGACACTGGACTCTCCTGTAATAACTGCCAAGGAAAACTATTCAAAGTTAAAAAAGCCAAAACAAGAGAAATAAAAAGATAAATTCTAGCTTCCTTATCCTTCACAAAACGCTTAGCAAAGATTAGGGTTAGCACTAGACCCAGGAGATAGAGAAGATTAACTGATGGAGTCCTTAAATCGCTTTTTAGAATCAACTCCCAGTTGTCTGCCAGACTTAAGGCAGTCTTGGATAGGAGCGGTTTAAAAGTCGTTCGTAGGGTGACATACTTGAATTGCTCTATCATAGGAACAAAGAAAGCTAGAGACATACTAAGAGTGACAAGAGTGGCCTTAAGAAATCCTAGAATACGTTCTTTTTTATTATCCCAAATCCCAAAACTAGCTACCACTGCTATGAAAATCATAAGAGAAGCCAAAAGGACAGATAAGACATGGGAATAGACTAAACCAAGCATGCCAAGAGTCAAAACCCACCATTTCTTATAATCTCCAAATGTTATCAAACGAACGCCAACGAAAACTAGAGGTAAAAAAATCATAGCCAGCGTTTCGCCAACGGCTGCCCGGTAATAAGAATTGTGCAAGAAATAACCCGAAAAAAGATAAAAGGTAACAAATATCATCACCTGTTTATCAGAATAGTTCAATAAACGTAATCCGTAAAAACTAAGCAAACAAGTTACAAAGCGAATAAGAAATTGAAAACTCATCCAGGCTACAAAGACTGACTGAGTCAGCTTATAGATTATGAAAATAGGATAATAGGTTAACCAGGGATAAAAGGTATTGATTAATTGTCCGGTCCCTCCGTTAGTTGTAAAATTGATAGGACTCTTCCAGACAGTATCCAAGGATAACAGTCGGTTAATGTGAAAGACAATATCATCACCATAAAGCTTGTCCCTAAAAAAGAATATAGGCAGCATTGACACTATGCTGATCAAGAAACTTATTAGAATGACTGTCTGATTAGTATGCTTCTTTTCTTTTGCCCCACAGGGATTCTTTCCAAGACTCACGATTATTCCTCTCATATTCTAATTCATCAAAATCTACTCTAGAAAAAGATTTCTTACTAGCTCATTATACCAAAAAAGGATAAATCTCCTCTTCCTCCTAAGTCTGTCTAAACAAAAAAAGAAACCCGCAGGCTTCTTTTCTTATTTTATCGAGAGGCTATTGGTAATAGTCTATCAATTAAACGATACCTTGTGCTGACATAGCATCTGCAACTTTAAGGAATCCAGCGATGTTGGCACCTACAACAAGGTTACCTTCATGACCAAATTCTTTAGCAGCTGCTGCAGCATTTTCGTAGATACCTTTCATGATATCGTAGAGTTTAGCATCAACTTCTTCGAATGTCCATTGTGTACGTTGGCTATTTTGTGCCATTTCAAGAGCTGATACAGCAACACCACCAGCGTTAGCAGCTTTGGCAGGACCAAATGATACACCAGCTTTAAGGAAGACATCAATAGCTCCCAAAGTTGATGGCATGTTAGCACCTTCTGAGACAGCCAATACACCATTTGCTACAAGTGTTTCTGCATCTGTTTCATCCAATTCATTTTGAGTTGCACATGGGAATGCCAAGTCAGCTTTAACTGACCAAACTGTCTTTTCACCACCAGCAGGTGTGAAGGTTGCATTTGGACGAGCTTCTGCATATTTAACGATACGTTCACGTTTAACTTCTTTGATTTCTTTCAACAAGTCAACGTCGATTCCGTCTGGATCATAGACAAAACCAGATGAGTCAGAACATGTCACCGCTTTAGCACCGAGGCTTTGCAATTTTTCAATAGCGTAGATGGCAACGTTACCAGCACCTGAAACAACTGCTGTTTTACCGTTAAAGTTTTCACCACGTGCATTAAGCATTTGTTCTGCAAAGTAAACAGCACCGTAACCAGTTGCTTCTGTACGAGCAAGTGATCCACCCCAGTTCAAACCTTTACCAGTAAGAACACCTGTGTACTCGTTACGAAGGCGTTTGTATTGGCCGTAGAGGTAACCAATTTCACGCCCACCAACACCGATATCACCTGCAGGTACGTCTGTATCTGCACCAATGTGTTTGCTCAATTCAGTCATGAAGCTTTGGCAGAAACGCATGATTTCGTTATCTGATTTACCTTTAGGATCAAAGTTTGATCCACCTTTACCACCACCGATTGGTTGACCAGTCAATGAGTTTTTAAAGATTTGTTCGAAACCAAGGAATTTGATGATTGATTGGTTTACTGATGGGTGGAAACGAAGACCACCTTTGTAAGGACCAATAGCTGATGAGAATTGTACACGGAAACCACGGTTTACTTGTACTTGTCCTTTATCGTCAACCCATGGCACACGGAATGAAACGATACGTTCTGGTTCAACCAAACGTTCCAAAAGGTTTTCTTCAATATATTTAGGATATTTATCGAAGACAGGAACAAGTGAATCGAAAACTTCTTCAACTGCTTGAAGGAACTCAGCCTCATGGCCATTTTGAGCTTTCACTTTTTCAAAAACGCTAGCAACGTACTCTTTACCTGTTGTCATATCAATGTTTCCTTTCAAATAATTACCTTAGTAATTTAATTACATGAATAGTATAAATTTTCAGAATCTTCTTGTCAAGTATTTTCTGCTATTTTTTTGATTTTTATGTTAGGTTTTATGACATAGCAAGTGACCTCTCTTTTTTAGGCTCATTCTAAAAAGCTATCAATTCAGCAATGTAAGCGGATTCTATTTTTCTAGTTTTTCTCCAAAATTTTTTAAACTTTTTTTGAACTTTAAGGCTAAAATGGGTTAAAAAACAATTTAGTAAATTTACTATTTTTACATTTACAAAGATTCCCAACTATGTTATCATTAATTTAGTAATTTTACTAAATCTCAAAAAGGATCATTTTTTATGAAAAGAAAACAATTATCAGGAAAGCGCATCGGCATTGTTTTTGGAACTTTCGCTCCAATGCACGTTGGACACGTTGACCTCATTACCAAGGCAAAACGTGCTAATGACAATGTGCTCGTCATCGTAAGTGGCAGCAACACACAAGAAGATTGTGGGACACGCGCAGGCCTATCACTCAATCGACGTTTCCGTTATGTTCGAGAAGTGTTCTATGATGATGAATTAGTCGTTGTGGATAAACTAGACGAAGCTGGGATGCCAGCCTATCCAGAGGGCTGGGTGCCTTGGGTTAATCGTGTCAAAGAGCTTATCGCTAAGAACACGGATGATCCTGAAAAGATTACCTTCTATGTTGGAGAGCCAGAGTATGTGACTGAGCTCAATCGCTATTACCCTCAAGCTCAGGTAGAACTCATCGAACGTTCTATTATCAATATCTCTGCTACTGAGATTCGCGACAATCCGATGGAAAATTGGCGTTTTATCACCAAGCCTTTCCGTCGTCACTTTACGCGCAAGGTCCTTGTTGTGGGCTCTGCTAGCGGTGGAAAGACTACTCTTGTTAAGGATTTGGCTCGCACTTACAATGCTCCCTGCTCTCTGGAATATGCTAGGGAATATCAAGAAAAGTATAATGTACGAGATGACGAGTTAGATACCAACGACTATATTCACCTCCTGACAGATCAATATGCCCAGACCTCTGATATCATTGACAAGGGGCAACATTCAGGACTTATCTTTGCGGACACCAATTCAACAGTCACTAAGGTCTATATCGACTACTATTTGAAAGAAAATATCTCCCAAGAAGAGTTCGACATGTTAGATCGTCTCTATCAGGTAACTCAGGCTCGTGAAAAGTGGGATTTGATTTTTGTGATCCTTCCAAAATCAAACTATGTAGATGATGGTTTCCGTGACATGACTATGGCTGATAATCAAACACGTGACTGGTTTACCCAGCACCTCCTAGACCTCCTATCACCATTCAAGGATAAAATCGTTATTTTAGGGGAAAATAGCAATAGCGACAGCTTCTTTGCGGACAACTACCACAATGCCAAAAAAGCAATCAAGGAACGTCTACACATCGAGATTTAGAAGACTGATGTAAAGCAATCATCATTTGAACTTACAATAAATAGAGGAGGAAACCTATGACTAAAGCCTTCGAAAACTCTGGTAGTGAAAAGGAATTTTTGGACATCTATCGGCGAGAGGAAATGGATAAGTACGTTAAGCCCTCAGTGACCGTTGACTCGGTCATCTTTCGCTATTATGAAGGAAGAGTCCAAACCTTACTTATCAAGCGAAAAAACCATCCCTTCATGGGGAAATACGCCCTCAGTGGTGGCTTCGTTCAGGAGCAAGAAGATCTCAATCTAGCTGTCTGTCGCGAGGTACAGGAGGAAACATCCGTTAAACTCGACCCTGATCATATTGAGCAACTCATTACAGTGGGAACACCTTATCGGGATCCTCGAATGTGGACCATTACAGTGGCTTATCTATGCTTTATGGCCTTTAATGACATTCAAGTGGAAAAGGCTGCCGATGATGCAGCGTCTACGCATTGGTTAGACATCACCATGGTAGACGGTCAACTGCAACTTGTTGATGGCGAAAAACAACTGTCACACGATGACCTCGCCTTTGACCACTGGGAAATCCTCTTAACGGCTATGGAACGTATCAAGGGGCGACTCGAATACTATCCAACGATCCTTTCCATTATGCCCGAGGAAAACACCTTGACCACCTACCGTCAACTTTTTGGTACCTTTAATGAGGATTACCTCAAGATGGATTCCACAAATTTCTTGCGCCGTTTTAAACACCTCTTCCAAAAAACAGGTCGTCAGGTAGCTACGAGAACCAGAAAGGCTGCCACCTACACTTATCACATCAAGCCACTCTAAACTGGGTCTTTGTTTGACAATTTGATACTTACATAGTAGTATTAAGAAAAATTAATAAGAGGTATCCTATGAAAAGTTTTACATTGATTAGTGGAATTCTCATTACACTCTTGGGTGTCTTTTTCTTCGCTAATCCTACAAACCTTCTTGCCATCGTTGGTTGGCTGTTTGCCCTAGTGATGCTCATATCTGGTGTTTCAAGTCTCATGGTTTATTTTAAACGAGATAACGAAAACCGCTCCTTCTTCCAACTGCTTCAGAGTATCATTTCCATTGTTTTTGGGATTATTTTGCTATCAACATCAGCCTGGGTGCTCTCAGGTGTAGCTGTAACCATTATCGCTTGGTGGCTTCTTGTCTCAGCCTTTACACAAGGTTTTCAAGCTCATCGCCAACGTCAATTCGGCTTCTCAGGACAACCTGCCCTGTCAATCGCCTTAATTTGTCTGGTATTTGGGCTCTTGCTCTTTAGTGCTCCGTTTTTCTCAGCCTTTCTTATTGGGCGCTTGGTAGCTTCCTTAATTATCTTTACGGGTGCTTCAGTCCTTTCCTTTTCATTCCGCTTGTGGTAAGAAGAAACCAAACACTACATAAACATAAAAAAGCCTTGCAAATGCAGGGCTTTTGTCATACTTTGATTACTAAAGAGCTTATCCCTCTAGCTCACTCAAATACTCATAGCGTTCATACTTTTCAAGTAGGGTTTCGTTAGCAGCATCCAAATCACGTTGAAGGGTAGCTAACTGTCCATAATCGCTAGCATTTTCAAGCATAGCTGCTTCAATCTCTTCGATCTTAGCTTCAAGGTCAGCAATCTCATCCTCGATGGTCGCCCACTCTTGTTTTTCAAAGTAGCTCATGCGTTTTTTGTCTTCTTTGACTTTCTCGACTTTAACGCTAGCTTGCTCTTTTTCCTTCTCTAGGAGGGCTGATTGCTCTTGTAAGAAGGCTTTTTCATCAAGGTAGTCAGTGTAGTTACCAAAGAACTCTCGCACGCCACCCTCTTCAAAGGCTAGAATCTTATTAGCTACCTTGTCCAAGAAATAGCGGTCGTGACTTACGGTAACGACAGGGCCGCCAAAACCATTAAGGAAGTTTTCCAAAACCGTCAAAGTTGCAATGTCCAAATCATTCGTCGGCTCATCCAAGAGCAGAACGTTAGGCTTTTCAATCAGAATCTTAAGTAGATAAAGACGTTTCTTTTCCCCACCAGAGAGCTTGGCAATCTGTGTCCCATGGGTAGAACGAGGGAAAAGGAATTGCTCCAAGAGCTCTGTGATACTGGTTGTTCCAACCGTTGTCTTAACTTCATCTGCAACTTCTTGCAAGTAGTTAATGACACGCTTGCTCTCATCCATATCTTTAATTTGCTGTGAGAAATAACCAATACGTACCGTCTCACCAATATCTAGGACACCAGCTGTAGGCACAAGGTCACCATTAATCAGATTGAGCAAGGTCGATTTCCCGACACCATTATCCCCAACAATACCGATACGATCACGATTTTGCATGATAAGATTGAAATCACTGAGAATTTGCTTGCCATCTTCATAAGCAAAATCGACATGCTCGAAGTTCACTACCTTCTTACCAATACGGCTGGTCTCAAAGTTAATTTCAAGATCGTCATTATTAACTGTTTGGTGAACTTCACCCTTAAGATCCTTAAAGCGATTGATACGAGCTTGTTGTTTAGTCGCACGTGCCTGTGGTTGCGTTCGCATCCATGCTAACTCCTGCTTATAGAGTTGCTTTTTCTTGTGAAGGGCTGCTGCATCTCGTTCATCTTGTTCGGCCTTTAGACGCACATAGTCTTGATAATTCCCTTGATATTCAATCAGATTAGCCTGGTCTAACTCAAAGATACGTGTGGCTACATTGTCCAAGAAATAACGGTCGTGGGTAATAAAGAGTACCGTCTTTTTAGAAGACTTGAGAAAATTCGTCAACCAAGCAATAGTATCAATATCCAAATGGTTGGTTGGCTCATCCAAAAGCAAGAGATCTGCATCATTTAAGAGAACCTGAGCCAACTGCACACGACGACGAAGACCACCTGAGAGGTCCCCGACCTTTTGCGAGAGATCTGACAATCCCAACTTAGACAAGACTGTCTTAACCTCGCTCTCAATGGACCAAGCATCTAGACTATCCATCTCAGCCATAACCTTCTCCAAGCGAGCCTGATTCTCCTCAGAATAATCTGACATAAGGGTTTCATATTCACGAATCAAAGCCATCTCACGAAGGTCTGATGACAAGACTGTATCAAGCACTGTCTTGCTATCATCAAATTCTGGCTCCTGAGTCAAATAAGCAATCTTATAGCCATTAGCCTTAGTGAAAGGTGACACATCACCATCAAAACCAATACGCTCAGAGACAACATCTAGCAAGGTTGTCTTACCTGTCCCATTGACACCAATAATCCCAATACGATCCAAATCATGGATAATGAATGAAATCTCTTTAAAAACCGTCTTGTCTCCAACGGACTTGGTTAATTTTTCAACAATAAAATCTGACATCTTACTTCCTTTTTACAAATAACACCGCTACGGATCCTACGCATGCTCTGTAGCGGTGTGTCATTTTTAAACGTCCGTAGACTTATTTCATAGCTTGAACAAAGGCCATAATAGCTTCCTTGTCATTAGCTAGTTTCCCATCAACGATGGCATTTTCAATGGCTTTAAGTGTACGTCCAAGGTCCGGACCAGGTTTGAATCCTAGCTCCTTCATCAGTGTGCCACCATTCACAACGATTTCGTGCTTATCATGGATGAGCAACTGACCATCCAAATCGACAATACGCTCATAATCAACGTCCAAGCCCTGGGCCTGCCTCAAAGTCTCAGCCGCCTCTAAGAGCTCTTTACCATACTGATAAACATCTTGTTTAGTCACGGCTCTCTCCAAACGGAAATTGAAAATCTCAATCAAGGACTGAACTGTCTTTTGGAAATTAACAGACGTCTTCCATTTTTTAAGGAAAGAGCGTGGATTATCATGCTTGAGAGCCAAAAGAGTTGCCGCCCAAGCCTGTTCAGAACTTGTAAATCTAAAGTCCTCCACATAGTCTGCCACAAAAGACTGCCATTCTTCAGCAGTTTCTTGAAAATCCGGAAGGTACTGATAAGCCTTAGTCGCTAGAAGCGCCTTGATTCCTTTTTTCCAATGTGGTGCCAAAAGCAACTTATCGAACTCGATGAAACTTCGCTCAATCGAAATCTTTTCCAGAAGCGGGCCATGGCTGGTCATAGCCTGAAAAGTTTTTTCTTCGATATCAAAGTCTAAACTCGCGGCAAAACGTAGCCCTCGCATGATACGAAGGGCATCCTCGTTAAAGCGTTCCTCAGCCTTACCAACAGCCCTCAAAACACGGTTGTCCAAATCAGCAAGACCATCGAACTTATCGATAATCTCAGCATTTTCATTGAGAGCAAAAGCATTGACTGTAAAATCACGACGCTTGAGGTCTTCTTCCAATGAACGCACAAAGGACACGCTAGACGGACGACGGTAATCTACATAGACGTCCTCTGTTCGGAAGGTCGTCACCTCATACTCACCGCCATTTTCCAAAACCAAAACGGTCCCATGCTCAATACCGATATCCACCGTACGCTCGAAGATCTGCTTGGTCTCCTCAGGATATGAAGATGAAGCGATATCTACATCATGAATGGGACGGTTAAGAAGGGCATCACGTACCGAACCACCAACAAAGTAAGCCTCAAAACCCGCAGCCTTAATCTTCTCTAATATTGGTAAAGCCTTCTGAAACTCAGAAGGCAAATAACTTAATCTCATAGTAAATGTTCCAAACCATAAACAAGCTGAGCACGTTTAACCACTTCTTTAATACCGAGGTTAACGCCACCCATAAAGGAAATACGATCATAAGAATCATGACGCAAGGTCAAGCCTTCTCCTTGGCCACCAAAGATAACCTCTTGGTGAGCCACAAGTCCGGGCAAACGTACACTGTGAATACGGAAACCATCAAACTCAGCACCACGTGCTCCAGCAAGTGTTTCCACCTCATCCTCAGCACCTTGACGTTTTGTTTCGCGAACCTCACGGATAAGTTCAGCTGTTTTCACCGCTGTACCTGAAGGCGCATCTTTTTTCTTGTCATGGTGAAGCTCAATGATTTCAAGATCTGGGAAATATTTACTAGCTTCTGCCGCAAACTTCATAAGAAGGATAGCACCAATAGCAAAGTTAGGTGCAATCAAACCACCAATAGACTTGTCTTTAGAAAGGTCTGTCAATTCCTGAATTTGTGCTTCAGTAAATCCTGTGGTACCCACAACTGGTGCAAAACCATTCTCCAAAGCAAAACGAGTATTTTCATAGGCAACAGCTGGCATAGTGAAATCCACCCAGACATCTGCGTCAAAGCCAACCAAACCCGCTTTATCTGTGAAGACAGGAACACCGTCCACTTCTTTTTCTGTCGCAAATGGGTCAAGCAAGGCAGCCAAAGTCAATTCGTCATCTCCCTTGACCATTTCAACCGCAGTTGAACCCATTCTTCCTTTAAATCCAGCAACAATAACTTTAATAGACATGTTATTTTCCCTCTCTATTGATCTTAATCATAGACAAGCCCATCCCAGATGGATAGTACTTATTTGGTAAATTTAGGTGTTAGACCTAGTACTAGCGCTCCTTCACCCAAGTGTGTCGCAATTACAGCACATAAGGATACCACTGTTGAAACGCTAATTCCCTCTGCTTCTAGCTGCCTTTTAAAATCTTCAGCTTTTTCAGGAGCATTCGTGTGAAGAATACTAAGTTCCATTTCACGATTTTCCTCAGCTAGAGCAACCAAACGTTTCACAGCTTTCTTCTCTGTACGCACCTTTTCAAAAACAACGATTTTTCCTTCGTCATTAAAATTCAAAATAGGTTTGATAGACAAAAGATTTCCTAAAATCGCCGAACCATTCGACAAACGGCCACCCTTAACCAGATGATTAAGATCATCCACAAGAATATAAGCCGTCGTTTGATCAACTTGTTCCTCAAGCTTCTTCAAAATGCTCTCAAAAGACATCCCTTGGGCTGACCAATGCAAAACGTTTCTCACCATGGCTCCCATAGGAGCTGCTGTGATTTTTGTATCAGGAAAAGCAATCTTCAACTTGGCATGGTCCTCAATCAAAATCTGACTATTGGCCCAAAAACCAGAGATTCCTGAAGAAAGGAAAAGCCCAATGACATGGGTATAACCTTTCTCCTCCAACTCCGTAAGCAAGTTATCCAAGTCAGCTAGATTAGGTTGCGACGTCTTGAGCAGTTCCTCAGAGTTTGCCATTTGCGCATAAAACTGATTGACATCCAAGTTTTTTCCTTCAACAAAAGGCTGCCCCTCAATGATGACCGGAATATCTAAAACATAAACATCAGCATGGCCCTGAATTTCAGCAGGGAGATTAACCGATGAATCCGTAATAACTGCAAGAGACATCTTAGAACTCCAAATTGATACCTGGACGATCCAAGGCAATTTCAGTTACTTCATAAGTCAAACGTTGAAGCGTATCCAAGAGCGGTGCAGCCAAGGCTTCTGCTTCTTCTTGTGAGAAGTCTTTTGGTTCATTGACGATACGGTTTTGAATGTGGTCCATTTGAGAAACAATCCCTGAGATAACAAACTCATCACGGACAATCATAAATTGCAAAACAGCTACAACAGACGTATTGTTAGCTTCTTCATCTTTATTGTGCAACTGGAAAGTTACTTCAACATTTGTTTTAGGAACACCATTCTCTTTTTCCCACTCATGGTTACGAACATCATAGTGGTAACGGTTAACAAATACTTTTTCGCGAATTAAATCCATTAGTCATATTCTCCTTGATACAATTACTCTTTATTATAGCATAAATATGCTTTATTATGGGAATATTATTGACAGAAAAATGAGTATTTAGACTGATTTTGACAGCGATAATAATCACTAGAAAAGTAGGAGCTTTGATTTAGGACTAAGACTACTAAAATAAGGCTCCTTCATCAGAAGAGAGCCCTTATATTGCCAGCTAACAGTCTCTTAAAGAATGTTTCTGCTGTCCCTTTTCATCAAAATTCTCAGGAGCTAGCCAATTCTCAAATCGTTTCTTAAGTGCTGGCCACTCACTCTCAATAATCGAGAACCAGTCCGTATCACGGCTACGTCCCTTATAGATAGCATGGTTACGAAAACGCCCCTCATAGGTGAACCCTAAACGCATGGCAGCATTGGCAGAAGGACGGTTAAGACTATCACATTTCCACTCATAACGACGATAGTTAAGATCTTCAAAGACATATTTCATAAGCAGGTATTGAGCTTCTGTGGCTGCTCTAGTCTTTTGTAAAGCAGGTGCCAAAATCACTCGACCCATCTCAACACTACGATTTTTCGGCGTAATAGCCATAAGTGAAAAGGTTCCTAGAACCTTACCTGAAGCCTTATCCCTGATAGCAAAGAAATAAGGATTCTGGGATTGCTCATAATCCTCCAAACACTGACGTACAGCTTCTTCAGATTCAAATGGATCCGCATACATATAGGTCCAATCAGAAAGAATCTGATTAGTAAAGTAAAAGTCTAAAATGTCCTTATAATGCTCTGCAACCGTCAAATGTTCAACGCTACAATAACGACCTTCTAATAGAGCAACATCTGGCATCTTACCTGGACTAGCATCCGCTAGACTTGGCCCCACTTCTTGTTGGTAGTGATTTAAAGGCATAAGATTCTCCTTTTTCATAAAGAAAAGCCTACACAAAAGTGCAGACTTTAGCTTAATTATTTAGCAACTGGGTATACAGATACTTGTTTTTTGTCGCGACCTTTACGTTCGAAACGTACAACACCTTCAACTTTAGCGAAGAGTGTATCGTCACCACCACGGCCTACGTTTACACCTGGGTAGATGTGTGTACCGCGTTGACGGTAAAGGATTGATCCACCTGATACAGTTTGTCCATCAGCTGCTTTAGCACCAAGACGTTTAGCTTGTGAATCACGACCATTGGAAGTAGAACCCCCACCTTTTTTGTGGGCGAAAAGTTGCAAGTTTTCAAGAGTTTTCAACATAAGATTGTGTCCTTTCTTAGTGATTAGTCGCTAACTTACGCGTTGATAGCGTTGATAACAACTTTTGTATAAGGTTGACGGTGACCTTGTTTACGGTGGCTACCTTTTTTAGGTTTGTATTTGAAAGTAACAACTTTCTTTTGTTTACCTTGTTTTTCGATAGTTCCGACAACAGTAGCTCCCTCAACAACTGGAGTACCTACTACAGTTTTATCACCACCGACAAGAACAACTTCGTTAAAAGTTACTTCTGATCCTGCTTCAGCGTTGATTTTTTCAACGTAGATTGCTTGACCTACTTCAACTTTAACTTGTTTTCCACCAGTTTTGATGATTGCGTATGTGCTCATGATGCACCTCCTATTAAGATTTTTAATGTGTCTGAGGTTTCCCTCTGTGAAGACTCGCCTAGTACTGCGGGGACGAACCCACTTGCAAACAGTAGTCGTGCGGTTGCACAGGACGTGCATTTAGTCAACGTTACAATTCTATCATTTTTTCCCTCTAATGACAAGAGAAAAAGTTATTTTGATTATTCTTATTCTGCTCATTGATATTTAGCCAAGTAATGATTCCCCTACTCAACCCTTATACCATATTTTCCTAAGAAGGTCTTAGCTAGATCCTGCTCTAAATCAGCTAAACAAAGGCTCCTATCCGTTGTCAAAATTTGATAGCGTTCAGTCCCCTCGAAATAGAAGTGATTCAATAGCTGATAGCCATTTCGCTCATAAAATGCTAAACGTTTTAAGCGCTGATTACGGTTAGAAGCATCCTCCTCATCCATGGGTTCAATCGTAAGCACACACGGTCGTACCCCTGCTTCTTTCTTAACTTGTGCCAAAATCTGACTGCCATATCCCTGAGATTGTTTACTTTCCTCAACTGCAAGAAAAAGTAGGTAGACCAGGTTGCCAGTATAAATGGTATAGGTCAAGCCAACGAAGACTTCCTGATCAAAGTAGGCCAAGAAAGATTGTCCTCTTTTCAAGCCGTTCCAAGACAATTGCCAGAGTGGGAGACGCTCCTCCACAGGAAAAGCCGCTTCATAAAGCGAAGCGACCTTCTTAAATGTTGATGTCAGAGGATAAATGTTACGAACCTCTAATGTCATTTCCCTAACCAATAATCTTCTTATAATCTTCTGGTGTTGCTACATGAGCATGCTCACGTTGACGATCAAGCAAGTGATTAAGGAAGTCACGGTTACCCAAGACTTCTTTAAGCGTTTGCTTAAATTGACCAGCATTCATTGGTGAGAAGATATTACTTGGCGCGGTATACTCAGGACCATGGCTAGTGTTCGTAAAGGCAAGGATAAGCAAGTTATTTTCAAAGGCAGCACGTGTCGCTGACAAGATTTCATTTTGATGATTAATATCCAAGTAGAAATCAGCTTCCTTATAAAGACGCTTAACCTGCTCTGTCGTAATATTAGGATAGAGACTAACATTACTATATTTAGCCAAATCCATCAAGCGACTTGACATTTCTGTGATTGCCCCAACATGATAGTGCATTGTAGGCACTTCACTGACAATGCTTTCCAAATGTTCAATCTGGTCTGAGTTGGTCAAGATAAGCGCTTGATTTTGGAAGTTGTTCTGACGGGCAAATGGATACATGAAGCCAAGGAAGGCCACGCGAGAAGCTTGCTCTGGACTAACCAACTTTAGAAGATTCGTATAAGCTATGTAATCTTGTACAACAATCTTAGTCTGACGATGGTTGCTCTCAAGAAGCAGACGCATATTCCCAGGAACTGAATCAGTGATAGGTTCTTGCCAGAAGAGAACGTCTTGACCAGAATTTGGAAGATTCATAGTTGTCAAGAAAGGTGTCGCCAATGAGTTGTATAGAATACGACTCAAATCATAACCAGCTTCTTTAAGATAGAAGACGACAAATTCAGATTTGTTTTTGAAAATGTAGACCTTGTCTTTCCAATTCAAGATAACGTCTTTAGTCAAATGGTTGATGACGATAACTTCCTTGTTGTCTGGAGTGAAATAGCTCGTAATGGTCGCTTCTTGCTTAACATTGTAGGTTGTTTGTGAGAAACGGTAGCCCTTGTTATTGTAGCGTTCAGTCACGCGCAAGCGTCCTGACTCATCATACCAGTCCACTGCTTTAACCAGACGTTGGTGAGCAGGATGCGCATAATGAATATGACCACGTTTCTTATCAAAACGGAAGATTTCCGCATTGCTATTCGTTCCTATAATTTCCCAGTAGTCAGGCACAGGGACCTGATTAAAGTAAAGTGCAGAACCTTGAACCTTGTCAAAACCAGTGAAATAAAGGTAAGGTGAGGTCACATCACTAGGCAGAAAGCCATCATCTGAAAGACAAACTGTTGTATTTACATAGCCAGCGACAATCAGTGAGTAATGGAGATCCCAACTACCCTGACTATAGTTTTCAAATAAATTAATCATGACTAGTCATCTCCTTTACTAAGTTAAGCCACTTCTGCTCGATTTCCTCTGTCAAAAAGCCTTTGGCAATATCATAAGAGACTTGATGAACATAATCCAAATCTGAGCGATTGAAAAAGGCTACAATTTTCTCCGCCAAGGCAGCTACGATAGCAGGCTCATCATCTTTTTCAAAACGAGGAATGAGGTACCCATTTTCATTATCCTTGATAAAGGTTTGGTTCCCATAACGAACATCAAAACCAATCATACCTAGACCAGATCCCACGGCTTCTAGAAGTGTCAAACCAAACCCTTCACTCTTAGAACCTGATAGGTAAAGTTCGTAGTCCTTGTAGACTTCTGTCAAGTCTTGGTGACCTTTAAGGTGGATATAATCCTGAGCTTGATTTTCCTCGATAATGGCCTTAAGTTTGGCTTCTTCAGCACCTGTTCCATAGATATCAAAGTTTACTTGTGGCAGACTTTCTTTAGCCTTAACAACAGCCTTGGCCAACCAGTCCACGTGTTTTTCATTGGCCAAACGTGAGGCTGTGATGATTGAGAATGGTTTACGCTCTCCTTCAGGCTTTCTCAGTTTATCCACACTTCCCACAGGGATGGTTACGATATGAGGTGTAAATGGTGTGTATTTATTGAACTGATCTAGCATAATGCTACGTTGGCGCTCTGTCGCTGTGATAAAGAAATCAACCTTATCTGCATTGCTGAATTGGTACTCGTAGAAGTTATTCCATAAAATAGTCTTGTCTGTCACAGCATTTTCACTAAAGTGCTCTGCATGGACCACAACCCCAAGCTTAGCAGGTTTGGTGTTACGGAAAACAGCCTGTCCCGTACCAGTTGCACGGTCCAAAATGACGATGTCCTGGTCAGTTAGACCAAGTTGAGACATGAAGTAGGCGATAAATTCATGCTTAGATGACAAAATCTTATCTGGAAAACGGAAGACACTATCCTTACCATCAACAATTTCATCATAGGCAACACTACCATCCTCATTGAAGAAACGACGTTGATAGAGGTGCGCCTTATTGTCTACCGGTGTGTAGTACTCCGTGAACATCTTAGTGTAAGAGTAAAAGTCTTTACGGATTAAGCAACCACGCGATACTTTTTCCACACGGTGAACGATATCTTCACCCTCTTTACGCAAGTAGGCTGCATAGAAGATATCTTCCTTGGCACAAAAGAGCTTAACCACTTTACCATTAATCTCACGACGCGTGATGTCATAAGGAATTTCCTTTTCCAAATCCTTGACAGTATAGGTCGTTGGAGCAATTTTTAGGTCTGTAAAATAGCTGTAGAGCCAGATGATATCTTCATCCGCAAACCCCATGTTACGGGTCAAATCAGAAAGATTGTCCTGCAAGAACATATCCATAAAGACAAATTTGGCCTTAATCCCTGTGTTTTTGAAAATTGTAGAACGATAGGCCTGGGCGTATTCAACACCACTTGATGCCCAACCGATTCCTAAATTGATGTTATAAACAGTCATGTATTTTCCTTTCTGGGTAAAAGTTCAACATCGACATTTCTTTTTCGACATACCTAACTCTAGTAACAGCTAAGCACTACTATGTTAGTACTATAGCCTCCTAGACTAGAGCAAGTCTTCAATAAGTGTATCCACTTCGTCTTGCGCCTCTTCAATAGGTGTGATTTCAGTCACCATGATTCCTGCAACCGCACGTTCAACCAAGGCGTCAACATCCATACGACGTTCATATTGTTCGACATTTTTGATTTTTGGATTAGTTTTTGGACGGTCAGGTGCAAAGATGGTACAACAATCCTCAAAAGGTTGGATGGAAATGTCAAAGGTATCAATTTTTTGTGCCAAATCAATGATTTCCAACTTGTCCATAGTGACAACTGGGCGAATCACTGGCGTACATGTAACAGCATTAATCGCCTGCATAGACTCCATAGTCTGACTGGCAACCTGACCAAGACTCTCACCGTTGATAATCACAAGGCCTCGGCGTTCTTCACGAATACGGTCCGTAATACGCATCATAAAGCGACGTGTCAAGGTCATCAAATAAGCTTCTGGCGCTTTTTCTTTGATTTCCTCTTGAATTTCAGTAAATGGTACTTCGATGAACTGAATATTACCACCAAATTTAGTCAACTTACGGGTCAAATCTTGAGCCTTTTTAAGAGCTCCAGGGCTAGTGTAAGGAGGACTTGCAAAGTGGACAGCTTCAATATCTACGCCACGTTTAAGGGCAAGATAGCCTGCCACTGGCGAATCAATCCCACCTGAAAGCATGAGCATTCCTTTACCAGCAGTACCTACAGGTAGACCGCCTGCTCCTTTGATTTCCTCGTGAGAAATATAAGCCGCCTCAGCACGAATTTCTACCTTAAGGTTGACATCTGGTCCCTTCATCTGAGCCTTAATGTCAGGCAATACATCAAAGACTGCATTTCCTAAAGTAAGATTGAGCTCGCGACTGTCGAGAACAAAGTCATGGTCACTACGTTTGGCAGTTACTTTAAAAGTGAGACCATCACGATAGAGTCCAGTCATAATGTCTTGAACAGCTTTTTTCAAAACTTCGACATCTTTTTCAAACTTGTAAACAGGACTAAAGGCTTGAATACCAAAAATTTGCTTCAAAGACTCTGCTACTGGCTCGTAGTCTGTACCATTGAGGTAGATATGTCCACGATCTCGATCAAAAGTCACTTTAACATCTGGATAGATGGATAGGACATCCTTAATATTATTTCTAAGTTTATTGATAAATCGCATACGGTTTTTGCCCTTAGTAGACAATTCACCATAGCGAACCATAATTTCTGAATATGTTAGTGTCATTCCTTTTCCTTTTAAATGTGAATTTAGTTTTATTGTTTAATCGATTAAATCTTGCTATCTCACTTTTTGTGTCTTGGCGTAGACCTGCTTGAAAATCGTGAGGAACTGTTCCACCTGTCCCATATCATTGTCATCATCAAGACTGATACGAACAGCTGTTTGAGCTAACTTAGTCGGTACACCCATAGAAATAAGGGTTCCCGCTGGTTTACCCGCCTTAGATGAACATGCTGATGTCGTTGAAATATAGATTTGATGCTCTTCAAAAGCGTGGACAATAACTTCACCTCGAACACCCTTGATTCCAAAGGTCAAAATATTGGGAGCAAAGTCTTCACCCTCACCTGAGAAAATAGTAATATCCTCGTACTTAGCCAATTCGTCAAAGATAATCTTTTTCATCTTGGCAATTTTAGGAAGAGAAAATTCCTCTTTGTCAGTGACCAAGCGCAAGGCCTTGGCCATACTCGCAAT
This sequence comes from Streptococcus sp. HMSC064D12, assembly GCF_001837205.1. NCBI lineage: Bacteria > Bacillati > Bacillota > Bacilli > Lactobacillales > Streptococcaceae > Streptococcus > Streptococcus sp. HMSC064D12. Next base: position 30,333 of record NZ_KV831769.1, on the reverse strand, counting down.
CCCAGCAACATTTTCAGTAGTTGAACGAAAATCTTTTTCTTGACCACCACCGGTTAAGAGTGGCGTAATCTTTTTCCCTGCCTTTTTGTAGACAAAACCGACACCACGAACAGCATGAAACTTGTGACCAGAAAAAGTTGCAAAATCTACACGATCAGTTAAATAGGACGATACTGGAATCTTTCCAATAGCCTGGACAGCATCCACATGGAAAGATATGGTAGGCTCATTAGCCAAGAGATCTGAGATGGCTTGAATAGGTTGAATTGATCCGATTTCATTATTAACAGCCATAACCGAAACCAAGATCGTGTCAGGGCGTAATAATTCAGCAAGAGCTTCAACATCCACAAACCCTTGCTCATTTACTGGTGCATAAGACACCTCGAAACCATGCTCTGAAAGCCATTTGGCAGATTCTTTTACCGCAGGGTGTTCAATATCAGAAACAATGATGTGTTTGCCGTAAGGCTCTTTTTCGAAAGCTACACCTTTGATGACCCAGTTATCACCTTCGGTTCCTCCAGACGTAAAGAAAATCTCATCGGCTGATTTTCCAATGAGTTCCGCAACTTGCTTACGAGAAGCCTCCAAAATACGTGTCGCAGATGTTCCTAATTGGTGTAGGCTGGATGGGTTCCCAAAAATTTTAGTAGCCACTTCTTGATAGGTTCTAAGTGCCTCTGGATAAGGCACCGTCGTGGCTGAATTATCAAAATAAATCATGATTTTTCCTCGATTTTTATTTACTATTTATTATAGCATAATTTTTTTAGCAATTTTTGCGAGAAAATCATATAATAGAAAGTACGAAATATTTTTAAGGAGAGCATCATGTCTGAAAATTACTCACGCCGTAATCATTCATCAAAAGAAGAAAAAAAATCTGCCCCAAATGTGACTGAACACGTTACAAAAGGCTTCACTGCCTTCCAAAAAGTCCTTACTGCCGTCGGGACAATTTTGTCAATCATCGTGGCTTCAATCACCATCATGAATTTCACAGCCTCTAAAAATAAGGACACTTCTGATTCATCAGCCAATCAATCAACTGTAGTCATCAAAGAAGGCAATAATAAGACTCAAGAATCAAGTGCTACCTCATCTAGTTATGGAAATGCGACTGATTCAGAAACAGAAACAAGTAGCCAAGCAGGAACTAACACCTATTCGTCATCTGCAGATACAACAACGGGTGGCAATACGACTACCTCTTCATCAGCAGCTACTGCAGACACAACATCTGGCAATGCGACTACTGGTGGCGCAACAACTGGTGATGCCGCTTCTAACTAAAACATATAAAAGGCTAGGAAACCCTGCCTTTTTTCTATAATCCTATGAACTATACAGAAACTCTAAATTTTATCCATTCTTTCAAGGGCAATGGCCGTCGCCCTCAACTCGAACGTATGCGTTGGCTCTTGAAACAAGCCGGAAATCCTCAGACTCACTTTCCAACGGTGCATATAGTCGGGACCAACGGTAAGGGATCAACAACTAGCTACCTACAAAATATCCTAACAAAGTCAGGCTATCAGGTCGGGACTTTCACCTCCCCTTATATCACTCGCTTCAACGAACGTATTAGCATTAACGGCACAGAAATCCCTGATAAAGATTTGATTAGCCTTGTTGCGAAAGCTCAGGTTCTACTCGATGATTTAGAAGAGCACACTGCTTTTGAGCGACCAACGGAATTTGAATTGGTCACCTTACTCATGTTCCTCTACTTTGACCTTAAACAGGTTGATATGGCTATCATTGAGGCTGGAATTGGTGGACGCCTTGATTCGACCAATGTTCTTTCGCCAGAGCTTGTCATCTGTACTTCGATTGGCTTTGATCACACTGAGACCTTGGGCGATAGCCTTTTGGACATTGCCAATCATAAGGCAGGCGTCATGCGAAAAAACACACCTATCTTACTTGGTCGTGTCTCTGCAGAAGTTGAACATTTCTTCAACCAAAAATCACATGACCTACAAGCTCCTTTAGCCATCATTGATAGGGAAATTCAGCTGCTTCCGAAGGACAATCAAACGATCCAAATTTCTTATGACCATTGGGAAAGTCCAAATCTTAAGCTACCAATGTTAGGACAGCATCAAGAAAACAATGCTGGGCTAGCTGTCACTGCTGCCCATCTCCTAGCTCAAACATTTCCTAAGATTACCGATAAGAGCACCCAAGAGGGAATCGAAGAGACGCATTGGCCTGGTCGTAGTGAGTGGATAGGAAATAACATTTACCTAGATGGTGCTCATAATCCTCAAGGAATTGCTAGCTTAAAACAGGTACTAAAAGATAACTTCGCTAATCGTAGGGTACACATCCTCTTTGCAGGACTTAGACGAAAGCCTTTGGCAGACTTACTAGAGGAATTGAAAGATTATGATATAACGGTAACCAGCTTTGACCTTTTTGAGGCACTGCCCTTGAATGACTATCCCAAAGACTTCAAACGTGTAGCCGACTATAGAGACTGGCTAGCACAAGCTGAATCAGCAAATCCTGATGACTTATTTGTTGTCACTGGATCTCTTTACTTTATCTCAGAAGTAAGAAACTACTTAATTAAATAAAATAAGGCCTGAAGGCCTTTTTTATTTAGACAGTCTATAGCTTTACACAAAGTGTAGGCTGCTATTTGAACACAAAGAAAAGTCTGAAACTCTCAGTTAACAGACTTCACTTGTCTATCGCATCGTTACAAATTCTTCTGAACCTGTTGGATGGATGGTTTCCATAGCCAAAAAGGCTATGGAAATTCGCAAGGGAATTCCCTTGCGATTACTTTCAATTGAAGCCATTCAGACACAAAGAAAGGTCTGAAACTCTCGGTTAACAGACTTCACTTTTCTATCTCATCGTCACAAATTCTTCTGAACCTGTTGGGTGAATGGCAACCGTATTATCAAAATCAGCCTTAGTTGCTCCCATCTTAATGGCCACAGAGAAACCTTGAATCATCTCATCAACACCATAGCCAATACCGTGAAGGCCAATGATTTTTTCATCCTCACCAAGCGTTACTAATTTCATAGTTGAAGGCTGACGATTGTCTCCAAGGGCCGTATACATTGGTGTGAAACTAGATTTATAAACCTTAATATTCTCCGCACCATACTTAGCGATTGCTTTTTCTTCAGTCAAGCCAACAGAACCAATAACTGGATGGCTAAAGACCACGGTGGCTACATCAGTGTAATCAAGCTTAGCATCAGCTTTATTGTTGAAGAGTCTCTCTGACAATTGACGTCCAGCCTTGACTGCAACTGGTGTCAAATCAAGTTTACCAGTTACATCGCCAAGGGCATAGATTCCAGGAACAGATGTATTTTCAAACTCATCCGAATAGATTGTTCCTTTTTCAGTCAGTTTAACACCTGTCTTTTCAAGTCCAAAACCAGAGGTGTTGGCTGCGCGTCCAATAGCCCAGATGAGGCAATCAACAGTAATCGTTTCTCCATTATCAAAACTAATGGTCAAGGAATCATCTGCATTCTTCACTACCTCTGTCACATTAGCATGCGTATGGAGGGTCGGACCAGATTTAGCCATTTCATCAACTAAAACATCAACGATATCCTTATCAAAGGTACGCAATGGACGATCTTTACGCACAAAGAGGTGTGTATCACTTCCAAGAGCATTGAGAACACCAGCAACCTCAACGGCGATGTAGCCAGCACCAATAACAGCTGTACGTTTTGGCACCTCATCTAGTTCAAAGAAACCATCGGAGGTAATCCCATATTCACTACCTGGAATGTTTGGATAAAGGGCGTGACCACCAGTCGCAATAAGGATATGGGGTGCTGTATAACGCTCACCCGCTACTTCAACCGTATGAGGGTCAACAAATCTTGCATACTCGTATACACGTTCAACGCCATTGCTATCAAAACCACGCTCATAAGAACCATGGATACGGTCGATATAAGCCTGACGATTGGCCTTAAGCGTTGCAAAATCAAACTTATTAATCGTCACATCAAAACCGTACTCACCTGCATAACGGTGAAGGGTTTCAGCAACCTGAGCACCATACCACATGACCTTTTTAGGCACACAACCTACATTGACACAGGTACCTCCGACCTCTTTTCCTTCAAAGAGAATAACCTTAGCACCATGCATGGCAGCACGATTGGCACTGGCAATACCACCAGAACCACCACCAATGACAATATAATCGTATTCTTTTACCATATTTTACCTCTTATGTTGCTTTATACAGCGTATTAGCTACTAGATAGCCATTTCTGCCTATACTTTATCATAAAATAGGTACCCTGACAAAAATCTGCTACGACACAAAAAACAATCCCGTCACGACGAGATTGTTTTGTCATATCTTATTTATCAAGTGGCTTGCGGAGGAATCCGAAGAGGATACCTGATACCACAGCACCAATCAAGATGAAGAGAAGGTAGAGAAGGGCATTTGATGTGAGGGCAATTACGAAGATACCTCCGTGTGGTGCCATCAATTTGATTCCTGCCATACCTACAAGAGCACCTGTAAGAGCTGAACCGACGATAAAGCTTGGGATAGCGCGTGCTGGGTCAGCTGCACCAAATGGGATCGCACCTTCAGTGATGAATGAGAGTCCCATAACGATGTTTGTCAAACCAGAGTTGCGTTCTTCTTCAGAAAATTTATCTTTAAACAAGAGTGTTGCTACAAATACTGCCAACGGAGGAACCATACCAGCCGCCATAACTGCTGCCATAACAACTGAACCACCTGAAGTTACTGTTGCTGCGAGAGTACCTGTACCAAAGACATAAGCTGCTTTGTTGACTGGTCCACCCATATCCACTGCCATCATACCACCAACAAGGAGACCAAGTAGTACGGCTGAGCTTCCTGACAAGCTTGACAAGAAGTTATTAAGACCAGTATTAATTGCTGCCATTGGGATATTTACTGCCAACATCAAGAAACCAGTAGCAAATACACCAAGAAGTGGCAAGAGCAAGATAGAACGGATTCCTTCAAGGGCACGTGGAATACCTGCCAAGAGTTTACGAAGAACAAGGATAACACCACCTGCAAGGAAACCACCAACAAGAGCTCCAAGGAAACCTGAAGATACGCCAGCAAGGGCAAGGGTTGCTTTACCACCTGAAGCAAATGGAACACCACCAAAGGCTGCACCACTTGAAGCAATAGCACCAGCTACGAAACCTGATACCAAACCTGGTTTTTCAGCGATAGAGTAAGCAATGTAACCTGCAAGTACTGGAAGCATGAAGCCAAAGGCAGCGCCACCAATTGCCTTGAATTGAGCAGCAATTTCATGGTAAGAACCAAGTTGTGACAATTGATCTTTAGGAACACCCATGATTTGGTCAAGTAAGAAGGCAAGCGCAATCATGATACCACCACCGATAACGAATGGAAGCATTTGTGATACCCCACTCATCAAGTGTTTATAGAAGGCACCACCGAGGCTCAATTTCTCACTTGATTCTTGAGCAGCTCCAGCATTTTCGGCATGGAAGACTTCAGCCTTACCATCCAAGATATTTTGGATTAATTCTTGAGGTTGACGAATACCTGCAGCGACTGGTTTAGAAAGCAATTTTTTACCATCGAAACGTGCTGTTTCAACTGCCTTGTCTGCTGCTACGATAACACCTACAGCCTTACTGATTTCTTCGGCAGTCAAAGGTGTTCCGACACCTGAAGCACCGTTAGTTTCAACACGAACATTGACACCCATTTCTTCACCTGTTTTAATTAGTGATTCTTCAGCCATGTAAGTGTGAGCAATACCAGTTGTACAAGCTGTTACGGCTACGATAAGTGGTTTATCGCTTGAAGCTGCTTCTTTAACAGCTTGTGCTTTCTTAGCTTCCTCAGCTTGTGCTTCTTCTTCACCCGTATTGAAAGCAGCAATCACTTCATCTGGAGAAGTCACCTTACGCAAACGATCTGCAAAACCATCTTGCATAAGGTATTTTGACAACTCAGCAAGGGCTGCCAAGTGAGTGTCATTTGCTCCCTCTGGAGCAGCAATCATAAAGAAGAGGTCTGTAGGTTGACCATCAAGTGATTCGTAATCTACACCTTTATTAGATTTAGCAAAAAGTACTGTTGCTTCTTTTACTGCAGCATTTTTGCTGTGTGGCATAGCGATTCCATCACCCAAACCAGTTGATGTTTGTGCTTCACGAGCCATAATACCTGCTTTGAAAACATCAAAGTCAGTCACAACACCATTGTCAACCAAGCTGTTAATCATTTCATCGATAGCAGCTTCTTTTGTAGTTGCTTGAAGGTCAAGCAACATTACTTTTTTGTTCAGTAAATCCTGAATTTTCATAGTTTTTCTACCTCTACTTTATTGTATGTTTCTTTAATAAATTCAATTGTCGCTAAGTCATCTGAGAAAGCTGTAGATGTTCCACACGCTACTCCCCACTTGAGAGCCTCAATCGGATCACCAGATTTAACAAACTCACCAGTGAAACCAGCAACCATAGAGTCACCCGCACCAACAGAGTTTTTAACTGTTCCCTTGATTGGTTTGGCAAAATAAGCAGCCTCTGGTGTGACAAGCAGCGCTCCATCACCTGCCATTGAGATGATAACGTTCTGTGCCCCCTTAGCAAGGATTTCACGCGCATATTTTTCAACATCAGCCAAACCATTAAGTTTGACATTGAAAATAGCTTCTAACTCATGGTTATTTGGTTTAACCAAGAGTGGTTGGTAAGCCAAGGAATCAAGCAAGGTTTGTCCTTCAAAGTCACAGACAACCTGTGCACCCGTTTCACGCACTAGTGGAATCAATTTGTTATAGACCTTATTTCCAAGATTGCTTGGTGCTGATCCAGCAAAAACAACCACATCATCGGCACTTACACTTGAAAGAACTGCTTCCAATTCAGCCAATTGATACTCATTAATGACAGGTCCTGCACCATTAATTTCAGTTTCTTGGTCAGCCTTGATTTTAACATTAATACGTGTGTCTTGATCCACTGCTACAAACTTGGTTTTAATGCCCTCTGCATCCAAACCATCTGTCACAAAACGTCCTGTAAAACCACCGATGAAGCCCGTTGCAGTATTATCAACACCTAAGCGTTGCAAAATACGACTAACATTAATACCCTTACCGCCAGCGAACTTATCATCACTCTCCATACGGTTAACTTCACCAATCTCTACTTTATCGATACGAACAATGAAGTCGATTGATGGATTCAGCGTTACAGTATAAATCATACTTCAATAACCCTCGTTTTCTCTTTTAATTCTTTTAGGAGCTCTTCTTCCGAAGCATTTGTAATTATGGTTACTTTTTCAACCTCAGCTACCTTAGCATAGGTAATCTGACCAAGTTTAGAGGCATCAGCTAGAACATAGGCTTTTTGCGCATTAGCTATAACCGTCCGTTTGATAACTGCCTCTTCCATGTCTGGTGTGGTGAAATAATGAGCATCAACGCCATTAGCACCAATGAAAGCACAATCAAAATTCAGTTGTCTGATTTGCTCTTGAGCAGTACTTCCAATAGACGCATCCGTTGAATGTTTAACCTTTCCTCCAACAATCCTAGTGCTAACACCAAGATCTACCAGCTTAACCGCATGATGGATAGAATTAGTCACAACCGTTACCTGACGATTGGCCAAATGTGGAATCAAAAGTTCATTTGTTGTACTAGCCTCAAGAAAGACGACATCACCTTCCTTAATCAAATCGGCAGCATAACCAGCTAACTGAGCCTTTTCTTGAACGTTTCTAATAGCTTTTTGACTATTGGCAATTTCTTCCTTTAGACCATGAATGCTTTCAGCACCACCATGAACACGTTTAAGTTGGCCATCTGCCGCTAACTCGTCCAAGTCACGACGAATCGTCGACTCGGAAGTATCACTTAACAAAACAGTTAGGTTTTCCAAAGTGACAAAACCATCTTGTTTCAACTGAGACAAGATAATCTGCTTACGTTCAGACTTTAGCATAATCTCTCCTTCTGTAATCGTTTACAGAATCTATTATACTCAATTTTTAATAACTGTCAACTAAAATCAGTCAAAAAAAATCAAAATATTTCATTATAAAATACTAATCTACCAAAATGACGCAATTTGATAAGAAAGTTCTTACATTTTCAAAAAGAATACAACCTTTCAGTATCAAGTGCAAAATAAAAAAGCCTTGCGGCTCTCTTATCTTATTTGGCATAGTCAACTGCACGGAATTCACGAATGACTGTAACCTTAATATTTCCTGGGTAATCCAAGTTCTTCTCGATTTGTTCACGTACCTTGTGAGACAAGATTGTAACTTCATCATCTGAGATTTTGTTTGGATGAACCATAATACGAATCTCACGACCAGCTTGAAGGGCGAAGCTTGTTTGAACACCGTCAAAGCTTGATGCAATTTCTTCCAAATCACGAAGGCGTTTGACGTAATTCTCAACAGATTCATTACGAGCCCCTGGACGAGCCGAACTCAAAGCATCTGCTGCAGCTACAATAACTGCAATGACGCTCTCAGGTTCTACATCGCCATGGTGGCTGGCAATAGCGTTAACCACAACTGGATGTTCTTTGTACTTACGTGCAAACTCAGCACCAATCTCTACGTGACTACCTTCGACTTCTTTGTCAATGGCTTTCCCCATATCGTGAAGGAAACCAGCACGACGAGCGAGGGCAACATTCTCACCCAATTCACCAGCCATGATACCTGCTAGTTTACCAACTTCAACTGAGTGACGAAGTACGTTTTGACCATACGACGTACGGAACTGCAAGCGTCCCATAATCTTGATCAAATCAGGGTGAAGATTCATAGCGCCAATTTCGTAGGCTGCCTCTTCACCATATTCACGGATACGGTTATCCATTTCCTGACGGCTCTTCTCAACCAACTCTTCAATACGAGCTGGATGGATGCGTCCATCCTTAATCAAGGCTTCGAGAGTCATACGTGCAATTTCACGACGAACGGGATCGAAACCAGAAAGGACAACCACTTCTGGAGTATCGTCAATAATAACGTCAATACCTGTTAGACTTTCAAGCGTACGGATGTTACGCCCCTCACGTCCAATGATACGACCTTTCATATTGTCATCTGGAAGGTGAACAGTAGTTACTGTTTGTTCAGTAACATAATCTCCAGCCAAGCGTTGCATAGCTTGCGCCAACACGTTTTTGGCTTTCTTATCAACAGTATCTTTAACCTGTGCTTCTGCATCTTTGATACGTGTTGCAATCTCATGAGTCAGATTATTCTCAGTCTCCGTTAAGATTACCTCACGCGCTTCTGCAATGGTCATTTGACCAACACGTTCAAGTTCAGCCTGCTTCTCAGCCTCCAACTGAGTCACATTCTCTTCACGCTCATTAAGATGTTTAGATTTGTCAGCAAGACTCTGCTCTTTCTTCTCGAGGGCAAGTTCTTTACTTGATAGATTTTCATCCTTACGATCAAGGCTAGTGGCACGTTCTGTCAAACGATTTTCCATCTGTTTAAGCTCTTGACGTTCAGATTTGAATTCTTTTTCAATATCTTCTCGATATTTTCTAGCTTCCTCTTTTGCTTCTAACAAGAACTCTTTACGTTGAGCCTTACTCTCGCGTTCAGCAGTCACACGCAGATGATCTGCATCATGCTCTGCCTGACTACGAAGGTTCACAGCGTCTTGTTCTGCCTTTAGCAAGGTAGTTTCTGCTTGTTCCTTAGCTTTGCTAAGTTTAATAGAAATTGCTAAATATCCAACGACTAAACCAATGAGTGCAAAGACAACTAAAATTATCATGTTTATCATGTCTTTACCTCAACTTTTCTAAGGTTTCCCTAAAGAAAACCGTCTTCTAGTGTATCATATTTATAGCGATTTCTCAAATATATACTAGAACTTTAAACTGATTTTATGGTATCATAACTCTATTAGAATAGGGAGGTATTACCATGCCAAAAGACGTTACTGTTGAAAGTTTTGAACTTGATCACACCATTGTAAAAGCACCTTATGTGCGTCTTATTTCAGAGGAAGTTGGACCTAAAGGAGATATCATTACAAACTTTGATATCCGTTTGATTCAACCTAATGAAAATAGTATTGACACAGGTGGTCTTCACACTATCGAACACCTACTCGCTAAACTGATCCGTCAACGTATCGATGGACTTATTGATTGCTCACCATTTGGTTGCCGTACAGGCTTCCATATGATTATGTGGGGTAAACAAGATCCTACAGAAATTGCTAAAGTTATCAAATCTAGTCTTGAAGCTATTGCTAACGAGATTACATGGGAAGATGTTCCAGGAACTACCATTGAATCTTGTGGTAACTACAAGGATCACAGTCTTCATTCAGCTAAGGAATGGGCTAAACTTATCCTCGAACAAGGTATCTCAGACCAAGCCTTCGAACGTCATACCGTTTAAAAAACATTGGGATATATCCCAATGTTTTTTAGTATTTTCTAAAACGTTGATAACGCGCTTCAAGCAAGTCCTCTGTTGATAATTGGCTTAATTCTGCCAACTCATCTACAATTGCTGTCTTAATTGCTTCAATAATTTCACTTGTAAAGTAACCACGTTCTGGAATCACCTTATCAACGATTCCCATATTAAGCAACTCGCCTGATGTAATCTTCATCAACTCTGCTGCCTCTTCTGAACGTGAGCCATCTTTCCAGAGAATAGTCGCAAACCCTTCCGGACTCAAGATAGAGTAGATGGTATTTTCAAGCATCCAAACCTTATCGGCTACCGCCAAGGCAAGAGCTCCTCCCGAACCACCTTCACCAATGATGATGGCAATAATTGGCACCTTAAGATCACTCATTTCCATAAGGTTACGCGCAATTGCCTCACCTTGTCCACGTTCCTCTGCTCCAACACCAGGATAAGCACCTGCAGTATTGATAAAGGTAACAACTGGACGTCCAAACTTTTCAGCCTGTTTCATGAGGCGAAGAGCCTTACGATAGCCCTCTGGATGAGGTTGCCCAAAGTTACGGTTAAGGTTATCTTGTAGGTTTCTACCTTTTTGGATACCCACTACAGTAACCGCTTGGCCATTTAAACGACCAATACCACCAATAATGGCACCATCGTCACGGAAATTACGGTCGCCATGAAGTTCGATAAAGTCATCGAAGATTCCTTGGGCAAAGTCCAAAGCAGTTAAACGGCCTTGGTCACGCGCTTCTTTTAAAATACGTGCTACGTCGCTCATTGAACACCTCCATGGAATGATAAGAGTGTGGCAATGGTATCAGCCAACTCTGTACGTTTAACAATGGCATCAACAAAACCATGTTCTTGAAGGAACTCAGCCTTTTGGAAATCATCTGGCAAAGTTTCGCGAACTGTGTTTTCAATAACACGACGACCTGCGAAACCAATCAAGGTTTGTGGCTCAGCTAAGATGATATCGCCTTCCATGGCGAAACTTGCTGTAACTCCACCAGTTGTTGGATCTGTCAATACAGTCAAATACAACAAGCCAGCATTCGAATGACGTTTTACAGCGGCTGAAATCTTGGCCATCTGCATCAAACTCATGATTCCTTCTTGCATACGGGCACCACCAGATGCTGTAAAAATAACAACTGGAAGTTTTTCCTCAATCGCATGTTCAAAGAGTTTGGTGATTTTCTCACCAACAACAGTTCCCATTGAAGCCATGATAAAGTTAGAATCCATAATGGCCAAGGCTGTTTTTTGCCCCTTGATACTTGCAACACCAGTTACAACAGCTTCATCAAGACCCGTTTTTTCCTTAGTCGCTGCTAATTTCTCCATATAACCTGGGAAATTCAATGGATTTTCAGTTTTAATACCAGTAAAAAGTTCTTGGAATGACCCCTCATCAACCGTTAAATCGAGACGTTCTTTAGCTGAAATACGGAAGGTATAAGAACAATTTGGACAAATTTTAGCTTGTCCCAAGTCCTTTTGATAAATAGCTTGTTTACAACCAGGACATTTGGCAAAAAGTTCATCTGGAACTTCTGGCACTTGGTGATCAATCCCATTACGTACAGAACGGTTAGGATTGATACGGATATACTTTTCTTTTCGATCAAATAATCCCATAAACTTTATTCCTCACGATTCTGATAATCTGGTAGGAAAGTCTCCATCAAGAAGGAAGTATCATAATCCCCAGCGATAACGCTACGATCTGAAATCAAATCCAACTGGAAGTCAGCATTAGTCACAACACCATCGATTTCTAGCTCATAAAGAGCACGTTGCATCTTCATGAGTGCCTCAAATCGATTCTCTCCATGAACAATGATTTTGGCAATCATTGAATCATAGTAAGGTGGAATAGTATAGCCAGGATAAACTGCACTGTCTACACGGAGACCAACGCCACCACTAGGTAGGTAGAGGTTGCTAATTTTCCCTGGACTAGGTGCAAAGTTGAACTTAGGATTTTCTGCATTGATACGACACTCAATAGCATGTCCCTTGATTTCAATATCATCTTGGGTCACAGAGAGTTTTTCACCTGCGGCAATACGGATTTGTTCTTTAACAATATCCACACCACTTACAAATTCTGTAACTGGGTGCTCAACCTGAACACGGGTATTCATTTCCATGAAATAGAACTGACCTGTTTTTTCATCAAGAAGAAACTCAATAGTACCCGCATTTTCATAATTAACAGCCTTAGCAGCACGGACGGCCGCTGAACCAATTTCGTGACGAAGAGTCTTACCAATAGCAACTGAAGGTGATTCTTCCAAGACCTTTTGGTTATTACGTTGAAGAGAGCAATCACGCTCACCTAGGTGAACAATGTTACCGTAGCTATCTCCCAAAATTTGAACCTCGATATGACGAGCTGGGTAAATAACTTTTTCAATATACATCGCCCCATTACCAAAGGCTGCTTTAGCTTCTTGTGACGCAGATTCGAAAGCGGGAGCTAACTCTTCTTCAGTGTTAACCTTACGAATCCCCTTACCGCCACCACCAGCAGAAGCCTTAAGCATCACTGGGTAACCAAGACGGTTGGCAACTTCCAAAGCCTCCTCAGCTGTAAAGACTTCACCATCTGAACCAGGAATTACAGGGACATTAGCCTTAATCATTTCAGCACGGGCATTGATTTTGTCACCCATCTTGTCCATGACTTCGCCTGAAGGACCAATAAACTTGATGTTCATTTCTTCACAGAGAGTGGCAAATTTAGAGTTTTCACTCAAGAAACCAAACCCTGGATGAATAGCTTGAGCCTCAGTCACAATAGCAGCTGATAGGACACGATTCATATTCAAATAAGAATCCGTTGATTTTGCAGGCCCGATACAAATAGCTTCATCAGCAAGCATAGTATGGAGAGAATCCTTATCTGCTTCAGAATAAATAGCAACCGTTTGGATACCCAATTCACGCGCTGCACGGATAATACGCACTGCAATTTCACCACGATTGGCAATCAATAATTTTTTAAACATAAAACAAGATAACATCAGACATTTTTTGATAGTCTGTGTTGATTTCCTTTCTATGTGATAGACCAATGTCTAAAGAAAAATCCTTTCCGACTGTCGCCAGAAGGATTTTCACAAAACATTAGCTTCCAATAGCAAAAGTCAAAGTACCTGATGCAGCAAGTTTACCATCGACTTCAGCCTTAGCTTCAACAACAGCAATTGTTCCACGACGTTTAACAAACTTAGCTGTCATAACAAGTTGGTCACCTGGAACCACTTGTTTTTTAAATTTAACCTTATCCATACCTGCGTAAAAGACTAATTTGCCTTTGTTTTCAGGTTTAGACAATTCAAGAACACCAGCTGTTTGCGCAAGAGCTTCCATGATAAGAACGCCAGGCATAACTGGGTATTGAGGAAAATGTCCATTAAAGAAAGGTTCATTGATCGTTACATTTTTAATAGCTGTGATTTCGTCTTCTGAAACTTCTAGCACACGGTCAACCAAAAGCATTGGATAACGGTGTGGTAAAGCTTCACGAATAGCATTAATATCAATTGTCATTTGATGCGTACCAATCCTTTTCCGTAGTCAACAACTTCTTCATTTGCTACCAAGATTTCAGTAATAACACCATCTTTAGGTGCTGGCACTTCATTCATAACCTTCATCGCTTCAACGATAAGAAGAGTTTGACCTTTCTTAACAGTGTCTCCAACAGAAACAAAGGCTGGTTTTTCAGGTGATGGAGACAAGTAAGCCACACCGACAAGTGGACTTTCAACCACTTCTCCTTCAGCAGCTTGAGCTGGTGCAGAAGCTTCTTCAACTGGTGTTGCTGGAGTTTCAACAGCAGCAGGTGCTGCTACTGGAGCAACCGGAGCCTGAGGAGCTGGCGCAACTACTTCAACTGTAGGAGCTACTGGGGCAGCTGTTACTGAACTTGTTTGATTTTTGCTCAAGTTCAATTCTTCACCATTGTTTTTGTATGAAAATTCACGCAAAGTTGATGCATCAAATTGAGCCAACAAATCTTTGATTTCAGAAATATTCATGAATTAAGCCTCCCAACGTTTAAAGGCAAGAACAGCATTGTGTCCACCAAAACCGAAAGTATTTGAAATTGCGTACTCAATATCAGCTTCTTGACCTTCACCATAAACAACATTAGCTTCGATGTAGTCAGACAATTCTTTTGTACCAGCAGTTTTCGGTACATAGCTATGACGAATAGCTTCGATTGTTGCAATAGCCTCAACCGCACCAGCAGCACCTAGCAAGTGACCTGTAAATGATTTAGTAGATGAAACTGGAACATCTTTACCAAGTACAGAAACAATGGCACCACTTTCACCTTTTTCATTGGCAGGTGTTGATGTCCCGTGAGCATTAACATAATCAACATCTTCAGGTTTGATACCAGCTTCATTGATAGCCAATTTAATTGCTTTAGCAGCACCAGAACCGTCTGGAGTTGGTGTTGTCATGTGGTAGGCATCACAGTTTGATCCGTAACCAACAATCTCAGCCAAGATGTTAGCACCACGTTTTTGAGCATGTTCCAAGCTTTCGATAACGAGAACCCCTGCACCTTCACCCATAACAAAACCATTACGGTCTTTATCAAATGGAATTGATGAACGTTCTGGATCCTCTGTTGTTGAAAGTGCTGTAAGAGCATTGAAACCACCGATACCAATCTTAGTGATTGAAGCTTCAGCACCACCAGCCAAGACAACATCATGCAAACCGAATTTAATTTCACGGAAGGCCTCACCGATTGCATCATTGGCAGAGGCACAAGCAGTCGTCACTGATTTACATACCCCTTGAGCACCAATTTTAAGAGCAATGTTACCAGCACCCATGTTTGAGAGTGCTTTAGGGATAAACATTGGTTTGATACGTTTCATACCACGTTCGTGCATACGAATGATTTGATCTTCAAGTTCTTGGAGACCACCGATACCAGATGACACGATAACACCAACACGATCACGATCTTCTTCTTCCATGTTAAGTCCTGAATTTTCAAGAGCTTCCATAGCAGCATAAATCGCATAAAGTGAGTAAGTGTCCATACGGTTAGTATCTTTTTTCACAAAGTATTTATCGAACGGGAAATCTTGGATTTCACCAGCGTTAAAGACTGGAATTTCAGAAGCATCAAACTTAGTAATTGGCTTGATACCAATTTTACCGTCATGAAGACTGTTCCAAAATTCTTCTGGTGTATTACCGATTGGTGAGGTTACGCCGTAACCTGTAACAACAACACGATTTGTAGACATATATATTCTCCTTTTGTCGGATGGATATTCTAGTAAATGTTTTTTTGATATTGAAAATCAATTATTGCATGGTCATACCACCATCAATAGCGATGGTTTGACCTGTGAGATATTCTTGACTAGCCAAGAATGCTGCAACTTCAGCCACTTCTTCTGCTTGTCCAATACGTTTCATTGGTACTTGAGCAATCATAGCATCTTTCATTTTCTCAGGAATAGCGTCAGTCATATCTGATTCAATGAAACCAGGAGCGATAGCATTGACACGGACACCACGGGCCGCAACTTCACGCGCTACTGATTTAGTGAAGCCAATCAAACCAGCTTTTGAAGCCGCATAGTTAGCTTGACCAATATTCCCCATAAGACCTACAACAGATGACATATTGATGATGGCACCTTGACGCGCCTTAGACATTGGTTTCAAGACAGCTTGTGTCATATTGAAGGCACCAGTCAAGTTGATTTTCAAGACACGTTCAAAATCTTCTTCAGTCATCTTCAACATCAACTTATCGTTAGTAATACCAGCATTATTAACTAGCACGTCAACACTACCAAGCTTTTCAATAGCTTCAGCTACCATACGTTTAGCATCTTCGCCATTAGAAATATCACCTGAGATACCAACAACAGTTACACCATAATCTGCAAACTGTGCAAGCAAGTCCTCAGAGATCTCAGAACGTCCATTAAGGACAACGTTGGCACCAAGACTAGCAAATTTGTGTGCCACAGCTAATCCAATTCCACGTGTTGAACCTGTTACAAAAACATTTTTATTCTTAAGTTCCATGTTTACCTCGTTTTAAGCATTAAGAAGGGCAGCAAGACTAGCTTGATTTTCAACATTTTGAGTTGGTAGGGTTTTATCAATTTTCTTCAAGAAACCTGACAAGACTTTTCCTGGACCAATCTCAATCACTTCATCTACACCAAATTCTTGGATAGTGGCAATCGAATCATAAAAACGTACAGGTTCCATCACCTGACGAGCCAAAAGTGCTTTGACGTCTTCTGACTTCATGATTTGAGCCTCAGTATTACCTACTAAAGGAAGCGTAAAGTCATTGAATGACACTTTCTCAAGTTCTGCTGCCAATTTTTGACTAGCTGATTCAAGTAAAGCTGTATGGAAGGGCCCTGAAACATTAAGAGGAATCAGACGTTTAGCACCAGCTTCTTTTAGCAATTCCACAGCATAATCAACAGCCTCAACTTCACCACCAATAACAATTTGTGCTGGTGTATTGTAGTTAGCAGGCGTTACCACACCCTTTTCAGATGCTTTTTGACAGATTTCTTCAATCAAACTTGGATCTATATTCATGACTGCAACCATTTTCCCACTTCCAGCAGGAGCCGCTGTTTCCATGAATTCTCCACGTTTAGCAACCAAGGCTACCGCATCCTCAAATGAGAGTGCTCCAGCCGCAACTAGGGCAGAATATTCACCCAAAGAGAGACCGGCAACAATATCAGGAGTGATACCATTTTCTGCCAAAAGGCGATAAATGGCTACTGACGTTGTCAAAATAGCTGGTTGAGTGTAGCGTGTCTGATTAAGTTTTTCTTCGTTAGAATCAATCAATTCACGCAAATCATAACCTAGAATACGACTAGCCGTATCAAATGTCTCTTTGACAACGGGATAAGTCGCATACAAATCGCTCGCCATGCCCAATTTCTGAGCCCCTTGACCAGCAAATAAGAACGCACGTTTTGTCACTATCCTAATCCTTTCGACGTTTTTAGACGTTTACATCTGCCCAACGAGCAGCTTCTTCTTTAATCACCTTGGCAGCACCTGTGTAAAGGTCTTCCAAGATTTCTGCACATGTTTCTTCTTTACGAACAAGACCTGCAATTTGTCCAGCCATAACTGAACCATATTCCACATCTCCATCAACAACAGCGTTACGAAGGGCACCTGCACCAAGCTCTTCAATTTCCTCTTGAGTCTTCTTACCAGCCAAGAAATCTTTTTCAGCTTGGTTATATTCTGTAGCCAATTTATTCTTAATCGCACGAACTGGGTGTCCAACAACTGAGGCTGAAATAACAGTATCAATATCTTTAGCCTTCAAAATCTTATCTTTGAAGTTTTGGTGTGCATTAGATTCCTTAGCAACAGCGAAACGCGTACCAACCTGAACAGCTTCTGCTCCAAGCATAAGAACAGCAGCCATACCACGTCCATCAGCAACACCACCAGCACCAATAACTGGGATAGATACCGCATCCGCAACCTGGCGAACAAGAGCCATAGTTGTCAATTTACCGATGTGACCACCAGCTTCCATACCTTCTGCGACAACAGCATCCGCTCCAAGTTTTTCCATACGTTTAGCAAGTGCTACCGATGGAATAACTGGGATTACTGTGATTCCAGCTTCGTGGAAACGCTCCATATATTTACCTGGATTTCCGGCACCTGTTGTAACAACCTTAACGCCCTCTTCGATAACGAGGTCGACGATGTCATCTGCAAATGGTGACAAAAGCATGATATTAACACCGAATGGTTTGTCAGTGATTTGTTTTACTCTATCAATATTAGCTTTTACCACTTCTTTAGGGGCATTACCACCACCAATAATTCCGAGTCCACCAGCATTTGAAACGGCTCCAGCTAAGTCACCATCAGCAACCCAAGCCATACCACCTTGGAAGATTGGATATTTAATTCCTAACAGTTCTGTAATACGAGATTTCATTTTTCACCTTTTTTCGATTTTCTAATCAAATAAATAGTTTAATAATCAAAGTAATTGTATAAACAAAGGAGAATATCCCCAATAAGAATATTCTCTATGCCCTGCTTATTTAGTTTTTTCTTCTACGTAAGCAACAAGGTCACCAACAGTGTTAAGACCTTCTTCAGTTTCGATTTGGATATCGAATTCATCTTCGATTTCTGAGATAACTTGGAACACGTCAAGTGAGTCAGCGTCAAGTTCGTCAAAAGTAGTTTCTACTTTTACTTCTTCTGCGTCTTTCCCAAGTTCTTCAACGATGATTTCTTGTACTTTTTCAAATACTGCCATTTTAATTTCTCCTTTAAGATAAATATATTTCTTATAATCTATGCTGGTGCATAATTTATATAACTAGATTTTAACAATAAGACTGCCCCATGTCAAACCCCCACCAAAACCTGATAAAAGAATTGTTTGACCGCTGTCTAATTTTAAGGTCCCATTTGCCACGTTTTCAGAAAGCAAAATTGGGATACTTGCCGCACTGGTATTACCGTAAGACATCATGTTTGCCAAGAATTTATCACGACTAACATCGATTTTCTTAGCCATAATATCCAAAATACGAATGTTAGCTTGATGAAGAAGGAAGTAATCAGGTTCACCTTTTTCTTCAACCAAGGCCTTAATGCTCTTTGAAACTGTCTTAACGGCAAAATCAAAGATCGCTTTCCCATCCATTTGCATATAAGGATTAGGCTGATCAGACTCATCTGAATAAGGCGAGATAACTGCAGAGGCTCCTGACTCAAGACCACCCTTGCTACCATCGGTATTTAAAGATTCTCCGAAGAAATGTTCTTCTTCAGTTTCTTCCAAAAGGACTCCGCCAGCACCATCTCCAAAGAGGACAGCTGTTGTACGGTCAGACCAGTCTAAAGTTTTAGAAAGGACTTCAGCACCAATAACTAAACCTTTTTTGTAGACACCTGACTTAATCAATTTTTCTGCTGTTGCCAGAGCAAAGACGAAACCACTACATGCTGCAGTAATATCAAAAGCAAAAGCATTGACTGCACCGATTGCTCCTTGAACTCGAGCCGCTACTGACGGCATAGAGCTATCCGGAGAAATCGTTGCAACTAAAACAAAGTCTAACTCCTCAGGCGATAATCCTGATTTTTCTAATAGCTGATGAGCAACATTGGTAGCTAAATCACTCGTGTTCTCATTCAATGAGATGCGACGTTCCTGAATACCTGTACGCGAGCGAATCCACTCATCGCTAGTATCCATGATTTTTGATAGGTCATCATTGGTCACGACCTGAGCAGGTGCATAATGGGCAACCTGACTAATTTTTGCAAATGCCATTATTTCAACTCCTCAAGAAAGGCGTGGAGATTTTCCAATCCCTTGCTCATAACCTTCAATTCCTCGTCGTTAAAGCCTTCTGTAATCCTCATCACCATTGATTTATGGAAACGACGGTGAAGACGATATACCAAACGACCCTTTTTAGAAAGCGATAGATGGACCACACGACGGTCAACTGATGAACGCGTACGGACAATATAACCTTTCTTTTCAAGTTTATTGAGAGAAGTTGTTACAGTACCAAGAGTTAGCATGAGTTCTTTAGCTACTGCACTTGGTGTCGTATCTGGATGTGTACCGATCACATCAATGGTATGCATTTCCTTGAGGGAAACATCGTTAAATTTTGAATTCTTTAAACTTGCTTCTTCGATAATAACTACGTTATTAAAAATATCAACAAGATAGCCATCAATTTTGTCGTAATTCACACCAGACTCCTTTCAATAAAACTTTGACTTTCAAATTATATCAGACTCAAACTAAATTCGCAAGCCCGATTAAAAAACTTTAGTTTTTCTTTTAGAAAATGTGGTTATTTCCCTTGGAATTTAGGTCGACGACGCTCACTATAAGCACGTACCCCTTCTTTAAAGTCCTCAGTGAAGGCAAGAGATTTTTGCAAATCAAGTTCCAACTTAGCGTAATTTTCCCATCCTGCAAATTCAGATTCCCAAACCATTTCTTTAATGGCTTTAAAGGAATTCACTGAAGAGCGGTTCAATTTTTTAATCAATTGACTCACAGTTTTTTCAAGTTTTTCTGATTCAACAACTTTGTAGGCAATTCCCCAGTCCAAAGCTTTTTCAGCTGATACTGGCTCTCCTGTCATGGTAATTTGAGTCGCACGGTTAATACCGATTGAACGTGTCAAAAGGTAGAGACCTCCAGCGTCAGGTGCCAAACCAACACCTACAAAAGCTTGGATGAATTTAGCTTTATCAGATGCAATCGTAAAGTCAGCTGCAACAGCTAAGTTAGCCGCAGCACCTGCACATGGGCCATCAACTACCATGATGACTGGCTTAGGCAATTTTTTAAGAGCAAAAGAAATTTCATTTACCTGCTCAGCAATACGAACCAAAGACTGTACATCATCTACAGCAACCGCTTTTTGCATTTGATCAAGGTCACCACCAACAGAAAAGACTTTCCCATTAGCATTGATTACCAAGAATTTTACTGACGCATCTTGTTTAGCTTCCTCAATTGCAGCCATAATCTCATCACAAACTGGAATATTAAACCCATTTTGCACTTCTGGACGATTAAGTGTTAAAGTTGCTACTCCATCTTCAACACTATAAAGAATTGTTTCGTAAGCCATTTTTGCATTCCTCCGATAACTAGTTCCTATATGAAAAACGTATGTTCTTTATATTTTTATCACAATTTTATTTGATGAATAGATAATTTGATTATCAAATCATTCATCGTTATTTTCTAGTATACCATAGTCCATCTAAAGGTCAACAGAAACTTAGAGTTTTTTAATTTGATACATCAAAACACCGAGTTCTACAACTCGGTGTCACTTCTATTTTAATAAATCTAAAACATCTACAAGGTTATCCAACAAGCCTTTGGCTGCACCTTGATCCATGCCAAAACGATTATCTTTAATGGCCCAAACCTCAACACCTGCAGCGACTCCAGCAGCAATCCCCTTTTCGCTATCTTCGATAATCAAAGCCTGATTTGCTTCCACATTCAAATGCTTCAATGCTGTCAGATAAATCTCTGGATTGGGTTTACTCTCTTTAAATTCTTCTCCTGAGAGAACCACATCAAAGAAACAATCCAAACGGTTTTCCTCCAAAGCTCTAAGGATATCTGCCTTCACTGAGCTAGAAGCCAAACCTATTTTCAACCCTCGAGATTTCACTTCATTCAGGACTTTCAAAACATCAGGAAAGATTAATTCTTTATAGGGTAAGGGGTTGTCTTGTTTATAAGCATTATACTCTTCTTGTAAAATTGGCACATCCCAGTTATCATAGTCATCTCTGAGAATATTTTCCCAAACTTGCTTGGTATTTCCACCTATAAAGAAAGATGGGGGTAAATGGTCTATTGAAATTCCCTTTTGAGCTAAGAAATTTGCACGTCGATCATAATAATATTTTTCAGTGTCAAAAAGGACACCATCCATATCAAAAATAATTGCCTCTACCACGGGACATCCTCCTTTTCTTCCCTTATTGTACCATAATCAGACTAAATCTTACTCGTTTTTAAAAACAATGTGACAAATTGTCAGAATTTTGCTATAATTGTAGAGTAATTTAAAATTTTTGGAGTAACTATGAAAGTCATCAAATTCGGTGGAAGCTCACTTGCTTCGGCCACACAATTAGAAAAAGTCTTAAACATTGTAAAATCTGACCCTGAACGTCGCTTTGTCGTTGTCTCTGCCCCAGGTAAACGTAACGATGAAGATACCAAAGTCACAGACGCCTTGATTAAATACTATAAACACTACACAAAGGGTGTTGATGTCAAAGCTGACCAAGAATGGATTATTAACCGCTACCAAGCTATGGTCGATGAGCTAGGCTTCAAATCAACAGAAATGACGAAGATTGCTAAATCTATCAACGATCTTGCCACTCTTCCGATTGAAGACAATGATTTCCTTTATGATACTTTCCTAGCTGCAGGGGAAGATAATAACGCAAAATTAATCGCTGAATATTTCCGTAATAACGGTATTGAAGCACGTTACGTTCACCCTCGCCAAGCTGGTATTTTTGTCTCAAGTGAACCTGGGAATGCTCGTATCCTTCCAGGAGCTTATGACAAGTTGGAGGAGCTTCGTGAATCAGATGAGGTTCTTGTTATCCCTGGTTTCTTTGGTGTTACCCCTGATAATCAAATTTGTACTTTCTCACGTGGTGGCTCTGATATCACAGGTTCTATCGTTGCAGCTGGAGTTAAGGCAGACTTATATGAAAACTTCACAGATGTAGATGGTATTTTCGCAGCCCATCCTGGTGTCGTTCATGAACCACATTCTATTCCTGAGTTAACTTATAAAGAAATGCGTGAGTTGGCTTATGCTGGATTCTCAGTTCTTCATGATGAGGCTCTACTGCCTGCCTATCGTGGTAAAATTCCATTGGTTATTAAAAATACTAATAATCCAGACCATCCTGGCACACGTATTATTCTTGAACATAAGGGTGCAACAGTTCCTGTCGTGGGTATCGCAAGTGATGATAAATTCGTCAGCATCAACATGACCAAATACCTCATGAACCGTGAAGTTGGTTTCGGACGTAAGGTTCTCCAAATCTTGGAAGATTTAAACATCCGTTGGGAACACATGCCTTCTGGAATCGATGATCTTTCAATCATTATTCGAGAACGTGAACTTACCCCAATCAAAGAACAAGAAATCCTTTCATACTTGACTCGTGAACTCGGTGTTGATGAAGTTGAAATTGAACACGGCCTTTCAATCCTCATGATTGTTGGTGAAAATATGAAAGACCACATCGGTGTTACAGCGACAGCAGCTAAAGCGCTCTCTGAAAAACATATTAACCTAGAAATGATTTCTCAAGGTTCTAGTGAGGTTTCTGTTATGTTCGTAATTGAAACTGAGCAAGAAAAAGCAGCCGTCAGAGCTCTTTACGATGCCTTTTTCCGTAGTGACAACTAATCTAAAAACCTATCTCCTCAAAGGGATAGGTTTTTTCTTTATGAGAAAAACTAAGCCAGCTCTCATGACATCTACTCCAATAGCCAATTCATTAATTAATTATGCATAGCTATTGCAAATCAAAAAACACTAACTTTCGTTAGTGCTTTTTTTTACAAGATGTTTTCGTAAGTTTCACGAACGGCATCTGGCCAAACTGAAGTTTGAACCTCACCAATATGTTTCTTACGAAGCAAGAACATAGCCATACGTGATTGACCAATACCTCCACCAATTGTTAGTGGGAAAAGGCCATGTAACAAGGCTTGGTGCCAATCCAATTTCAAACGATCTTGGTCGCCAGTAATTTCAACCTGACGTTTAAGGGCATCTTCATCAACACGAATACCCATTGATGACAATTCAAAAGCATGTCCTAATTGTTCATTCCAAACCAAGATATCTCCATTCAAACCACGGTAACCATTCTCAGACTCAGTTGTCCAGTCATCATAGTCAGGTGCACGACCATCATGTGGTTTGCCATCAGGAAGAACACCACCAATACCAATCAAGAATACAGCACCATATTCCTTGGTAATAGCATCTTCACGCTCTTTTGGTGTCAAATCAGGGTACTTCTCAACAAGCTCTTCTGAATGGATGAAGGTAATTTTCTTAGGTAAAATTGCTTCAATATCGTAACGTGCTTCAACTGCTAGCTCAGTCAAACGAATGACCTTATAAATGGTTTCAACAGTTTCTTTCAAATAAGCGATATTACGATGTCCGTCAGGAATAACTTTTTCCCAGTCCCATTGGTCAACGTAAACAGAGTGCGTTGCATCCAATGAATCTTCATCTGGACGAAGAGCCTTCATATTAACCACGAGCCCTTCACCTTCATTGAAACCAAAACGAGCCAAAGTATGGCGTTTCCATTTTGCTAATGAGTGAACAACTTCGTATGTTGCGTCAGGAATCTGAAGCACATTAACAGTTACAGGATTCTCAATACCGCTCAAATTATCCTGCATACCATCCCCGACCTTACTCAAAATAGGCCCTTGCACTTCAACGACGTCAAGTTTATCAATCAAATACTGTGTAAAAGTATTCTTCACAAAAGAAATTTCCTCTTGTTGATGAATGAAGCTCTTTTTCATACGCTCCTCCTTTAAAAAATCGATAAACCTATTATACTCCTATTTTTCAGAAAAATAAAGAAATTTTCCAATAATTTTGAAAATTTCTTGTTTTTTATGTTAGGTTTTATCACATTTTCTTAGTTAGCTTCACAACTGCTTCTGTTCGAGCCGTATGAGGAAACATATCTACTGACTGGATATAATTAACATCATAAACTTTAGCCAAAGAAACTAGGTCTCTAGCCAAAGTAGATACATTACATGAAACATATACCATTTTTTCAGGAGTGTAGTCCAGTATCGTTTTAAGTAGCTTATCATCTAAACCAGTTCTAGGTGGATCCACAATAAGAGCATCTGCTCGATAACCTTCCTTGTACCAACGTGGAATGATATCTTCTGCTTTACCCACCTCATAGTGAGCATTTTCCAGTCCAAGTGATTTGGCATTCTTCCTAGCATCCTCAATAGCCTCAGGAATAATATCCATACCTCGAATACTCTTTACCTTATTTGCAAAAGCAAGTCCAATAGTACCAACCCCACAGTAAGCATCAATAAGATGTTCAGCCTTATCCACATCTAAAGCTTCAACGGCCTGACCATAGAGTACCTCTGTTTGTTGAGGATTCAACTGGTAAAATGCACGAGGAGAGAGAGCAAAGTTATAGTCCAGTACCTCTTCTTGAATAGTGTCTTGTCCCCAAAGAATTTCCGTCTCTTGACCATAAATCTCACTGGATTTCGAATAATTATAATTGACAGCAATTGTTACGATTTCTGGAAAACTTTCCGTCAATTCCTTAACTAATTTTGTGAAAGAAACTGATTTAGAGGTTACAAAAATTAACTGGACCTGATTTGAACCCAAAGCACGTCGTATCATAACAGTACGAATTCCAGCAATTTTGCGCTCATTATAAATTGGTAACTTGTATTTATCTAACAAATTTGTCACCTTATTCATAATGGCTTGAGTTAGCTCATCCTGAACTAGGCAATCATCAATATTAATGAGGCGATGACTCCCTTCCGCAAATAAGCCAGCCTTAACTGAGCCACCAAAAGAACGGGTTTGAAATT
This sequence comes from Streptococcus sp. HMSC064D12, assembly GCF_001837205.1. Taxonomy (NCBI): domain Bacteria; kingdom Bacillati; phylum Bacillota; class Bacilli; order Lactobacillales; family Streptococcaceae; genus Streptococcus; species Streptococcus sp. HMSC064D12. The sequence continues at coordinate 4,639 of NZ_KV831769.1, read as the reverse complement.
GTAGTTTAGCTCGGTAATGTTGTGGTTGCTCCATCCCTATTGTTGGACGAATGTCATATGACTCAAAATTAGCCGGTTTAAACTTCTTCAAGGCTTGTCCTAACAAGTCAGTTTTAAACTCTAATTGCTTATCATAACGAAGATGCATTAACTGGCAACCACCACAGTCTTCATAAATATTACATGCAGGTTCGACACGAAACTTAGAAGGTTTATTAATCTTTAATAATTTCGCCTGAACAAAGTTTCTCTTAACAGAAACAACCTGACAGAACACCTCTTCACCCTTCAAAGCTCCTGGTACAAAAACTAAAGTTTTCTTATAAAAACCAATGCCTTCGCCATTGATTCCCATGCGTTTTATCTTAAGCGGGATACGCTGTTTCACTTGTAAATTCATACTACCATTCTAACATTTTGATATAATAATAACTATGAAAATCACAAAAATCGAAAAGAAAAAGAGACTTTATCTCCTTGAGGTAGACAAAAAAGAGAGTCTCTACGTTACAGAAGATACCATCGTTAAATACATGTTGACTAAAGAAATGATACTGGACAAAGATCAACTAGAGGATATTAAATCCTTTGCTCAGTTCTCGCATGGTAAAAACTTAGCTCTCTATTTTATTTCATTTAAACAACGTAGTGAGAAAGAAGTAAAAGATTACCTTTTTAAACATGAAATAAACCCTCATATAATTCCCAAAATTATTGATAATCTAAAAAAAGATCATTGGATTGATGATTACAAACTCCTAGAGAGTCTAGCTCAACAAAATCTGAATTCAGGTGATAAAGGGGCCTATGTGCTGAAGCAAAAATGGCTTCAAAAAGGTTGTAACAAACAAATCATTGACGATGTTTTAAGCCAATTTGATTTCTCAGAAATAGCCATTAGAGTAGCTTCAAAACTGTTACGAAAATATCAGGGAAAACTACCATCTAAAACCCTAAAAGACAAATTAACTCAAAGCCTTATCAATAAAGGTTTTTCATTCCAAGAAAGTAAACTAGCAATCGATTATCTAGAACTTGAAGCAGATGAAGAAAATGAACAAGCCCTCCTTTATAAAGAAATTGATAAGCAATATCAAAAATTTAGTAAAAAATACGATGGTTATGAGCTTAAACAACGCTTGACACAATCTTTAGCCCGAAAAGGTTATGACTTTGATGCGATAGCATCCGCTCTAAGAGAATATTTATAGGTATTCCCCCTCTTTTCAAAAAATTATGATACAATAAAGGGGATAACCCTTATTGTAGAAAGAGGACGCCATGAAATTACCAAAAGAAGGCGACTTTATCACAATTCAAAGTTATAAGCATGATGGTAGTTTGCACCGTACTTGGCGCGATACTATGGTACTAAAGACAACTGAGAATGCTGTTATTGGCGTTAACGACCACACCCTCGTTACTGAAGCAGACGGAAGACGATGGGTAACACGTGAACCTGCTATTGTTTATTTCCACAAAAAATACTGGTTTAATATTATAGCCATGATTAGGGATAACGGCATTTCCTACTACTGCAATTTAGCTAGTCCATATATTTTGGACCAAGAAGCACTAAAATATATAGACTATGACCTAGATGTCAAAGTCTTCGCTGATGGTGAAAAAAAATTGCTAGATGTAGATGAGTATGAAACACATAAAAAAGAAATGCATTACTCTCCTGATATTGACTATATCTTAAAGGAACATGTTAAAATCTTGGTAGATTGGATTAACAATGGTAAGGGGCCATTTTCACAATCTTATGTTAACATCTGGTACAAACGTTATCTTGAACTAAGGAATCGTTAAAGTTGTCATAAAAAAGACTAGTAATAAAACTAGTCTTTTTTTGCACTAAAAACTAATGCCTCGGAATCTAAATCCATATTCAAAAGATAACGCCCTTCTTCTACTTGAACAAGGTACCCTAATAATTCTAAAGCATCAACAAAAATATTCCTCCTTTTTTGAAGTGCATATTCCTTCCTAACGTATTTTAAAAGAAAAGTCGTAACATGTTTCAAAAAATATTCAGGATTAACATCCCCTAATATGTCATATAATCTATTCTGCTCTTCCGATAATGGTAGATTTTCACTTAATTTATAGAAATAATTTGAAATCGTAAGATCGTCTCTCGTTATACTCGTTTGTTCAACAATAACAACTTCATTAGTAGAATTACTTATCTCAGTAACAAATCTACGATTTAATAGTTCAAAATAACAAGTAGAATCATCATCAATAAAAAAATGCTGTTCTAAATCAATTTTAGAAGAATCTGACACAAGACTAATTAATAAACGATAACGTTTCTCGAATCGTTCAATATAGCCTGCTTTTACAAACTCCTCAATTAATTTATCGATATTCTTTTGAAAAGGAAACTGCCTTTTTATTGCTCTCAGGGTCACAGGCTGATTAAGATATAGATAATTCACTATTTTCATAAAAAAAGGTTGCTTACATAGTTTAGTTGGGTTAAATTGTATTATCATAAAAACTATTATACCATTAATCAGAGTACTAAAAAAAGGCCTACTGGCCTAATTTTACGCATTAAAGCTTTCAGTCAACTGAGGAACTACCTGTTTCTTACGAGAAACAGCTCCTTCAAGGAAAGCATGATTATTATCTAAAACAAAATTGAAAGCAGCTTCAACCTTATCAGTATTTGAACCAAGTGCAAGAATTTCTGAATTAGAATTAAGAATATCAGTAATCATTAAGACAAAGTCAGAGTAACCATTGTTTTTAATTGAGTTATTAATAGCTTCTTCAATTTCCGCTTGACGAGAAAGAACATCAGAAATATCAACTGTATTAACTTGTGCAACACGAACTTGATTACCATTCAATTCAAATGTCTTTGCATCAATGTCAATGAGTTCTTCAGCAGATTTTGAAGAAAGATTAGTACCAGCTTTAAGCATAGCAAGACCATATTCTTCAAGATTAACACCAGCAATTTCTGCAAGTTCAGCTGCAACTGCAGGATCTGAAGCATGTGTAGTTGGAGATTTAAGAAGAAGAGTATCTGAAATCAAACCTGAAAGAAGCAAACCAGCTACTTCCTTAGGAACCTCAACATTGTTTTCTTTAAACATACGATAAACAATTGAAGATGCAGATCCAACAGGTTCTAATCGCATCATTAATGGATTAGCAGTTTCAAAGTTAGCTACACGGTGATGGTCGACTACCTCAATAACTTCAACGTCCTTAATATCTGAAATAGATTGTTGAAACTCATTATGGTCTGTAAGAATAACTTGATTAACACCCTCAGACTGAGCTGATTCAACCACTCGTGGTGCTTCAACACCAAAATAATCAAGAACAAAAGCAGTTTCCTCGTTAGGAGTACCCAAAGCAACAGCTTCAGCATCAACACAAAGTTGACGTTTCAAATAAGCGTATCCATAAGAAGACCCGATTGCATCAGAATCAGGGTTTTGATGACCAAAAACAAAAACTTTAGACATAAATTCACCTCAAAATAGTATTATAAGCTATTATAACATATAAAAAAAAGAAACAAAATAAAAAGAGTAACCTAAGTTACTCAAAATATAGTCCGTACGGGATTCGAACCCGTGTT
>NZ_KV831769.1:0-932 GCF_001837205.1 Streptococcus sp. HMSC064D12 | reverse complement strand
CCGTTCCCTTCAGCCGGACTTGGGTAATCCTCCAAATATTATAATTAATATATGGACCTTGTAGGACTCGAACCTACGACCGCTCGGTTATGAGCCGAGTGCTCTAACCAGTTGAGCTAAAGGTCCAAGAAATCCATATATATAGCGGCGAAGGGGATCGAACCCCCGACCTCCCGGGTATGAACCGGACGCTCTAGCCAGCTGAGCTACACCGCCATAAATCGGGAAGACAGGATTCGAACCTGCGACCCCTTGGTCCCAAACCAAGTGCTCTACCAAGCTGAGCTACTTCCCGATAAAATGCACCCTAGAGGAGTCGAACCTCTAACCGCCTGATTCGTAGTCAGGTACTCTATCCAGTTGAGCTAAGGGTGCTCATTATTATATTATGCCGAGGACCGGGATCGAACCGGTACGAAAGTTTCCTTTCGCAGGATTTTAAGTCCTGTGCGTCTGCCAGTTCCGCCACCCCGGCTCCTCAAGCGAACGACGGGATTCGAACCCGCGACCCCCACCTTGGCAAGGTGGTGTTCTACCACTGAACTACGTTCGCATTTTATGCCGGCTACATGACTTGAACACGCGACCCTCTGATTACAAATCAGATGCTCTACCAACTGAGCTAAGCCGGCTAACTTTTCTATAATGCGGGTGAAGGGACTTGAACCCCCACGCCGTTAAGCGCCAGATCCTAAATCTGGTGCGTCTGCCAATTCCGCCACACCCGCATATATGACCCGTACTGGGCTCGAACCAGTGACCCATTGATTAAAAGTCAATTGCTCTACCAACTGAGCTAACGAGTCTCAAATATTTCTACTTGACGGTCCCGACGGGAATCGAACCCGCGATCTTCGCCGTGACAGGGCGACGTGATAACCGCTACACCACGGGACCTATGGGAGTTAACGGGATCGAACCGCTGACCCTCT
>NZ_KV831768.1:0-208 GCF_001837205.1 Streptococcus sp. HMSC064D12 | reverse complement strand
TTGAGACTGAGGTCGAAAGGCTCGCTGATACTGACGCAGAAGCCTGATGACTTGCCGATAGCGATAGTGAGACTGAATCTACTGAGTTTGATACTGAATCTGTGGCTGAGGCTGACTGGCTAACAACATCTCCTCTGACTGCAGATTCTGTAATAGCTCCAGAATGACCCAAAACCGCTGAATCAGAAGCTGCCAAAACATCTGTCGT
>NZ_KV831767.1:0-31441 GCF_001837205.1 Streptococcus sp. HMSC064D12 | reverse complement strand
TCTCAGTTAGGAGTTGTGTAACCTTTTGTCGGACTAGATTGGAGATTTGGCAGTTTTTCTCAACGATAGATGTCTCAGCTACCGTGACTCTCCTACAATTTTTACACTGGAAGCGGCGTTTCTTCAGACGTAGTAGTGTTGGAGTTCCCGCTTGTTCGAGAAGAGGGATTTTAGAAGGCTTTTGAAAGTCGTACTTGATCATTTTTCCATGGCAATGAGGACATGATGGTGCAGGATAATCGAGTTTTGCTTGAATCTCTATATGAGTGTCAGTTTCAAAAACAAGTGAAATCTTGATGTTTTGGTCTTTAATTCCGATTAATTCTGTGGTATTCTTAATAAGTCTCATAAGTTCTTCCTAATGATGGTTTGGTTGCTTTTCATTATAGTTCTTATGGGACTTTTTGTCTGCATTCAAAAAGCTCTATAATCTCTACAGTGGTTTTACCCACTACAGAAATTATAGAGCCAATAAAAGTCTCCAGTAGGAGGCTTTTTTCGTATTTCAAAAAAGAAAAAAACAGCTAATTCAACTGAATTAGCTGTTTCAGATTATTTAGCTGAGATAGCTGCTTTAGCAATATAGCTAAGCGGTTGGTTAAAGTGTGGCAAGAAGAACAAATCAAGCAATTGAAGACGGTCGATCGTTACACCTTCTTGGATAGCCAATGAGAACATGTGGATTCCCATAGAGATGTCCATACGTGATACCATTTGAGCACCAAGAACTTTGCGTGTATCTTTGTCATAAACGATCTTGATTGTAACGTCTTCATTTTCATCTTCCATGAAGGCAGCTTTTTGAAGATCTGTTGATTCTACTACTGCTGGATTGAAACCAAAGCGTTTTGCTTTTTCTTCTGTCAAACCAGTAGATACCATGTTCAAACCATAGATTGAGATACCATTTGATCCTTGAACACCGTTTGATTCAACATCGCCACCACCGGCATTATGACCACCGACAATACCTGAACGAACAGCGTTTGAAGCCAAGGCAATGTAGTTCACATCTTCAAGGGCATTGTCATAAACGGTAGCACAGTCACCAACTGCATAAACATCTTTGATTGATGTTTCTTGTTTCTTATTAACAAGGTAAGCCCCATTACGGAATGTTTCCAATTTACCAGCACCAAGAGCTGTGTTAGGACGGAAACCTACTGCAAGGACAACCATGTCGACATCGTAAGCATTTTTATCAGTGACGATACGTTCAACTTTAGTATCACCTTCAACTGCCTTAACAGTTTCACCAAATGCCAATTTAATACCGTGGCTTTCCATATTTTTAGCCATAAGTTCAGTCAAGTCATGGTCATAATAACCAGCCAAACATGTATCAACAACGTCGATAAGGATAACTTCTTTACCATGACGTTGGAAAGCTTCAGCCAATTCAACACCAATGTAACCAGCACCTACAACCGCTACACATTTGATATCTTGAGATTTGTCGTTCAACTTATCGATAACTTCTTGGGCGTTTTGGAAAAGTTTAACGAATTGAAGGTTTTCAAGTGTAGCTTCGAAAGTACGGCTACCTTCTTTAATTTCAGCACCTTCGATTGGAGGCAAGATTGGTTGAGACCCAGTAGCCAAAATCAATTTGTCATATGATTCAACGTGCTCTTTGCCATCTACAAGGGCTGTAACAGTTTTACCATCAAAGTCAATAGACTCAACTGGTGAGTTCATATAAACTTTAGCACCCTTGCTTTCAAGTCCTTCTTTGTTGGCATAGAAAAGACCATCAGAACCTGAGATTTGATTACCAATCCAAAGAGCCATACCACAACCCAAGAATGAAATGTTAGAGTTTTGGTCGAAAACAACTACTTCATTTTGGTCTCCGTAATTATCGAGAATAGTATTAATACTAAAAGTACCAGCGTGGTTAGCACCAACAACTACGATTTTTGACATAAGTTTATCCAACTTTCTTTTGATAATAGTTTACTATTTCATTCTACCATAATCAGAAAACGGTTACACCTTTTATGCTCAGACTTTGTTACTTTTTGAACAAATTAAGTTTCTATACTCAAAACCCAAATAGGTCACGTCAAAATATGCAGAAAAACACTTTATGATGACGGTTATCTTTCTTAACACCATCACTGTCTTACCAAATCCCAGAAAGTTACTTTGCTTTAAAATATAAAAAAAGAGTGAGTAACTTTCTCTTTAGAGAATGTCAACACTCTTTTATCTCTATACTAACTCATTAAAATCCCAAACGTCTGTCCAACCTTCATAAAATTCTGGTTCGTGACATACCATAAGGATACTACCCTTGAAGGCCTGAAGGGCACGCTTCAATTCATCCTTGGCGTCAACATCCAAGTGGTTGGTAGGTTCATCCAGAACAAGAACATTATTTTCACGATTCATAAGGAGACAGAAGCGAACTTTAGCCTGTTCCCCACCAGAAAGCACTTGAATTTGGCTTTCAATATGCTTAGAGGTTAATCCGCATTTGGCTAGAGCCGCACGGACCTCAGCTTGATTTAAGGCTGGGAAGGCATCCCAAACCGCTTCAAGAGGCGTCTGACGTGACCCTTCTGCTTCTTGCTCGAAGTAACCTAGATCAATAAAATCACCTGTCTCAACTTCTCCTTCGAGTGGTTGAATAATACCAAGCAAGCTCTTAAGCAAGGTAGTCTTACCGATACCATTGGCACCGACAATAGCTACCTTTTGATTACGTTCGAAGGTTAGATTCAAAGGAGCCTTGGTCAAAGGGCGGTCGTAACCAATAACGAGATCTTTGGTTTGGAAAATAAAACGTCCAGGTGTACGACTTTCCTTGAAATGGAATTCAGGTTTTGGCTTCTCAGCCTGCAATTCAATAATTTCCATCTTATCCAATTTCTTCTGACGAGACATGGCCATATTTCGAGTAGCAACACGTGCCTTGTTTCGGTTAACGAAATCTTGAAGGTCTGCAATTTCCTTTTGCTGACGTTCATAGGCAGCTTCCAATTGTGCCTTTTTCATAGCATAGACAGATTGGAAATTATCATAATCACCTGCATAGCGAACCAAGTCTTGATTTTCAACATGATAGACAATGTTAATCACATCGTTCAGGAACGGAATATCGTGCGAAATGAGGACAAAGGCATTTTCATACTCTTGAAGATAGCGTTTAAGCCAGGCAATGTGTTCAGCATCCAAATAGTTGGTTGGCTCATCGAGAAGCAAGATATCTGGTTTTTCAAGCAATAACTTAGCCAAGAGAATCTTGGTACGTTGACCACCTGAAAGGTCCGTTACATCTGTATCCATACCAAAATCCATGACACCTAGTGCACGAGCAACCTCATCAATCTTAGCATCTAGTGTGTAAAAATCACGAGTTTCCAAGCGATCCTGAAGCTCACCGACTTCTTCCATCAGAGCATCAACGTCAGCTCCTTCGTCAGCCATAGACATGTAAATCTCGTTGATACGTTCTTCAGTTTTAAAGAGCTCATCAAAAGCTGTACGAAGGACATCACGAACGGTCATTCCCTTTTCAAGAACAGCATGCTGATCCAAATAACCCGCTGTAACGTATTTAGACCACTCTACCTTACCTTCATCTGGCTGCAATTTTCCAGTAACGATAGACATGAAGGTTGACTTTCCTTCACCGTTAGCACCGACAAGACCGATATGCTCACCTTTGAGCAAACGGAATGAGACATTTTCAAAAATAGCACGGTCACCAAATCCGTGACTAAGATTTTTGACTTCTAAAATAGACATAGCATATCTGGGCTGAACCTGCCTTCAGCCCTTTCCTTTCTTGACATTAACTTTACTATTTTACCATTTTTTAGTGAAAATTTGGACCTCTACTTCGGGAAAATGAAAAAGAAAAAGCAGGACTAACCTGCTAAATCTTTAGTTTCTCTGTAAAATACGTTTGAAGACAGGATAGAGGAGAGGCACCGCAATGATAGTCACTACTGATGTCCCAAAGGTCCCACCAATTTTAGTAAGTGCCAATACCATGGCTGCATTGAGTGGTAAAGCTGCAACGACACTATTAATAATCGTATACTTAACAAAATTTAAAATAATTTTGGTCACTGCCGCTATGACTCCAATGATTATGATGTTAGCCATTTTGTCATTTGATTTTAAAAACTTTTCAAAAACAAGATAGAGAACATAACAAACAATCAAAGATTCTAAAATAGTAATCCAGACCTCAGCAGCATAACCATTGAAAATATCAAATAGCCCTAATCCTACTGTTGCGACTAGCGCACCTTTTCTGGCACCAAAAATCAAAACAGCAATCACAACTAGGGCATTTCCCAGATGGACAAATTGAGGTCCAAAAGGAATACGAATAAACTGTACACTCACAATAATTAAAGCTGCATACAAACTCAATTCAACTAATTCACGTGTTTTATCACTTTTCATTTTTCTCCTCCAATAGGGCATTAAAACCACTGAATAAATAACCGATATGGGGCTCATAGCAAAGACCATATTTTAAAGGACGACCATCAGACAGTGTTGACGAAAGAACCCTATCCATAACATCCAAGGCCAAATCACAAACCTTTAGTAAATCAAGATTATAAAAGTAACCTGCTGATAAGATTGCCGTTAGTAAATCGCCGCTTCCAAAAAAATGATTACCATAACGTTTTTGCATGCGATAAATCGTTCGATTAGTCTCTTTATCAAAATAAGCCAGCCCAATTTTGTCATTCTCAAACGAGATACCTGTCAAAATAACTTTCCGAGGGCCAAGCTTGCTCAATTCTCTCAGAAGCTTTTCAATAGTGGCCTCATCATAGGAACCTGCTTCAAGATAAAGAGAATCCGTCAAAAAGGCAGCTTCTGTTAAATTGGGAATGATGACATCTGCCTGTTGACAGAAATCCTTCATGGCTTCTACATAGTTTCTATCAAAACCTTGATAAAGACAACCATTGTCACCCATAATAGGGTCAACAAATAGAGCTATGTGTTTATCACGAGCCAATTGACCTACACGTTTTAGTGCTTCTTCTGACTTAAAATAACCACTCACAAGGCCATCTACTATAAAATCCAAGTGCTCCCACTGCTTACAAAATCCTTTTAGGTCATCCGTAAGATCCCGTACATAGATATTTTCAAACTCCCCTGTGTGCGAAGATAAAAGAACGGTTGGTAGGGGAAGGACTTCAGTTTGACAGGCTGACATGATAGGGAGGCTACTAGTCAAAGCAACCTTACCTAGACCAACCAGGTCATTGGCAACAATTACTTTGGTCATCTATTTTCCTTCCCAGGTCTTTTTAAACTGTTTAACAAAACCTGTGTGGAAATAAATGTAGTAGGCCACTCCTAAACCAAGAATAGCAGCTACAATGTCAAAAGGAATCTTCATAATAGCATAGGCAGGCGTACCATAGATAAAGGCCCTTCCTAAGCCATATCCTACTAAGTCAATAATAGCCCCAATCAAGAGACCTAAAGCTGCCCTAGACTTACTCAATTTTCCTAAGCGTCCTCCAACAATAAGTGCAATTGCGAGAACTTGAAGGCTGTGTGTTACTAGAGTTACCCACATAGGAAGAGGATAAAAAAGAAAATCTCCAATAAAGGAACCTACTCCAGCAATAATAACTGCTTCTGTAGGTGGGAAAATTAAACCAACTAGGAAAATAATAATCCCGTTAAAATAGAAATGACCTCCTGGCACTGGAATAGATAAGAGACTCGAGCTCAAAATAATGACAAGTGCCATGAAAAATGCAGAAATGGTTAAACGTTTTGCTGACATACCTAAAACTCCTTAGTCAATAAATATAGTATAAGTTTATGAAAATTCTGACGATTAAACAAGATAGTATTTTCGCTACTGTATGGGTACAGATTTCAGACAATAAAAAAACACCACACATTCATGTGGTGATAAGACTTATTGAGCTTTTTTATCAAAGTATTTGACAGGTGCCTTTTCAAGATTTTGTAGTGAAAGCTTGGCAGTCGCATTTGCCTCAGTACCATAATCAGAAAAATCAATGCTAAGATCATGATCAAAATCAGCAACGGCATAGTCAACAACGATTTCTTTAACTTCCTTAGGAGCAATCTTGGTCTTATTTGCAATCTTATCTCGGTCATCATCTTTAGAAAAGACCATAGTAGCAACCTTAACTTCTTCCTTTTCTTGTTTTACATCAAGGACCACCTTCATCAAAAGAGTGTAAGCATTCATTGTTTCTTTACTTGAGTTGCTAAGCTTATAGTGAACACGGACAGCTTTTTGACCTTCTGGTGATTCGATTTTAGTTGCAGAAAGAACTTGTACACTAGCATCTTGTCCTGTAAATAGCATTTTGTTTTTATCGTAGGTCCAAGTAGGCTCTTTCTCTGGTGTGCAAGCTGACAAACCGATAATGGTTAAGCATGCAAGAGCCAGAAGTCCTAAGATTTTCTTAAAAGTCATTCTTATAATCTCCTTAAACTTATTTGAAAGGGGAATTTAGTTTTACCTTACAACCTTTTTATTATGTCAAAATCTAATAATCTTGTCAAATATCTCTAGGCCTCTTGCTCTTAGAAGGCAAGTAGGGTAAAATAAGGGAAAATCTGTAAGGGGTCAGTTATGAGTATTTATCAAGATATTGTCGAGACCATCATCAAAGATATGCAAAATGGTACTTTGAAAAAAGGGAGTAAGCTCCCCTCTATTCGTCAACTAAGCCAGACTTATGCCTGTAGTAAGGACACAGCTCAAAGGGCACTCTTGGAACTCAAGTATCAAAACTATATTTACGCCGTACCCCAAAGTGGCTATTACGTCCTAGAAGGTCGTAATGAAGTTGATAATAAGGTGCTTCTTAACCTTAACGATTACAATCAATTGGCCTACGAGGATTTTAAGCTTTGTTTGGATGAAAGTTTGGCGGGTCACCAGGACTACCTCTTCAACTATTATCATGAACAAGCCGGACTCAAAGATTTGCTTGAAGCCTTAAAGAGTCGATTAATTGCTGACGATATATATGTCAATTCGGATCAGATTGTCATAACCTCAGGAAGCCAACAGGCCCTCTACATTCTTTCACAGATGGACTTTGGTAATGGTGGCTACAAAATTCTCTTAGAACAACCTACCTATCATCGTATGAACCAGCTCGTCAACCGTCAAAATCTAGCTTATGAGACGATTAACCGTGGTTTTGCTGGTTTAGATTTTGACCGCTTGGAAGAGTACTTTAAATCTAGACAGATTAAGTTCTTCTATACCATCAGTCGTTACTCCAATCCTCTTGGATTAAGCTATTCTGCCAGTGAAAAAGAAAAGCTAGCCCAACTTGCCAATCAGTATAACGTTTATATCGTCGAGGATGACTATATGGGAGACTTTAGCGATAGTAAAAATCTCCCGATTCACTACTATGACACCCAAAATCAGACCATCTACATCAAATCCTTTTCCATGGCTCTTTTTCCAGGTTTGCGTCTAGGTAGCCTTGTCTTACCTCCTAATCTTAAGTCTACCTTTTTGAGCCACAAGGGACTTATTGACTATGATACCAATCTCATCATGCAAAAAGCACTTTCCGTTTATCTCGAAAATGGCATGTTCCAAAAAAACATTAAAAAACTTGTTGACCTCTTTCAACAAAACATGGCTAAAAGTCAAGCCATCATTGAGAAATCTAAGGTTAGCATTCCTTATCAGATTTCCCCTAGACATGTGACTTGGCAACTTCCTAAGGAGTTTTCACTTGAAAAATTCAAAGCCCACAAGCAAATTCGCTTTTTAGAATCCTCCTTTATTAGACCAACTTCTGAAACTTATCTGCAGATAGGTCATGGACAGGAACTGGAATCCTTTATAAAACTTTTAAAAAAGACAAAGTGACAATCAGACACAAAAAAAGCCATCGCTTGATGGCTTTTCTTATTTAGTCTGCTCAAAGCGTAGGTGTACAATGACCTTGTCACCATATCCGTTACGCTCCAAATCTCGTTGCAAACGGTATGAAATATAATGCTCGGCAATATTGATAAAGCCTGCTTCCATGAGACGATTTTCAACCAATGACTGAATCATGTTAATGGTTGGGCGTTCTACCTGAGCATCTTGAAGATCAAGCACTACTTTTTTCGTCACTTGAGCAAGGTTTTGGCGCCAAGTATCATCAAGAACATACACAGTCTGTGCTGCTTTTAAGATGGCTTGGTAAATTTTATCAGGATCAAATTCAGCAACTTGACCATTACGTTTAATAATTTGCATGGCTACCCTCTTTTCATGGTTTTTTCTTTTATTATGCAGAGAATTTACATATTTGTCAAGTGCAAATCCCTGAAAGAGCTATCCAGACTGCTTATTCCCAGAATTTAGAAATGTAAACTGGTTTGCCATGTTTATCAAAGGATAGGGTTGCCGTGTAGGACTCTGACTTATGATGCCGCATATAATTAGCGATTCTCTTGTCACCGTTTATCAGGTGAATGTCATAAGTCTGCCCGTCAGAACTTACAAAGTGAGCATTAATCCTAGCACTACTCGTTTTTGTCCCAACATGACTAATATCTATTTGTTCAACTTGACCATCAATGGTTTTAGCTATAGGACCTCTATAGTCTTTGTAAATAGTGACGGTAGCCAAAACATCATCAACTAAAACATAGGTCATTCCGAAAACGAACAGATAAACTATTGGGATGACAATGAAAGATAATTTAGTTTTGCGGAACGTTTCTTTATGCCAAGCCCAAATATCCCGAGGTGACATGGTTAGAAAATTCTTAAAATATTTATGAACAAGTAACCAATAGACTAGTATTAAAAATGTTACTTGTCCCAAGGGATAAGCAAAACTGGGTAAACCATCAATCAGTACATTGACTTTATCAGATTCAAAAGTATAGTGTCCCCATACACCGTCAAAGAACTCTAAAAACAAATTAACTCCTTTTTGTAATATAGTCTAGTCACTTAAAAATCCATCTTCTCAGATGGATTTTTTAACTATTAACGTACTTCTGCTTCGACTTTCTCAGTAAGAGCTTTGGTGATTTTTTCCATGTATTTAGCAACTTCTTCGTCTGTGAGGTTGTCGTTTGGATTTTGGAAGGTAAGGCTATAAGCCATTGATTTCATTCCAGCACCAAGTTTTTCACCTGCGTAAACGTCGAAGAGTTTAACGGCAACCAAGCGTTTCACTCCTGCAGAATAGATAGCATCAAGAACTTCTTGATGAGTGATTTCTGCCTTGAGAAGAAGGGCAATATCACGTGATACTGCAGGGAATTTTGTGATTTCAACAAATGGTTGAGCCAGTTGCAAGGCTGCTTCTACAGCACTAAGGTTAATTTCAGCCACATAAGTCTCAGGAATGCCATAATTTTTAGCAGTTTGTGGGTGAACTTGACCAAGGAATCCAATCGTTTTACCATCAAGGACAATAGCAGCTGTACGACCTGGGTGCATACTTGCTAGGTCTTTTGTCGGTACATAGTCAACTGAAACTTCAAGTTTATCAAAGAGAGCTTCAACAATCCCTTTAGCATAGAAGAAATCAACTGGTGTTGCTTTAGTTTGGAAATCTTTTTCAGCTACTAGACCAGAAATAGCGAAGGCAAAGGTATTGATTTCATTTGGCAATTCCTCTTTTGGATTACCGTTTTGTTCAAAGACCTTACCAATTTCGTAAATAGCAACGTTACTATTCTTACGGTTAACATTGTAAGCAACAGTATCAAGCATACCAGAGACCATGTTCTGACGGAGGGCTGAACGGTCAACAGTCATTGGCCACATCAACTCAGTCAAGTTAGTAGGTGTCGCAGCAAATTCAACAGCTTTTTCAGGTGTAGTCAAAGCATATGAGATGATTTCAGTCAATCCAGCACCTTCAGCAATGGTACGAACCTTACGACGAAGCGCTTGTGTTTCAGTCAATTCACCGGCTGTTCCTGCTGCTTCTGGAAGTGTCGTAGGCAATTTTTCATAGCCGTAGATACGTGCAATTTCTTCAACCAAGTCTGCTTGGATACTGATATCCCAACGACGACGTGGTACAGATACAGTGAATTTATCAGCATCACCAGTCAATCCAAAACCAAGTTTCGCAAACACATCTTCAATATCCGCAAAAGTCAATTCTGTACCAAGGCGAACATTTACGTAGTCAAGGCTTGTAGAAACTTGAACTGGCTCTGTATCAACAGATCCCGCTTGAACACGGCCTGCGAGCACCGTTCCATTTGCCAATTCTTGCAACATAGCTGCAGCAAAATCAAGTGCTTCAAGGACAGTATCGTTATTGATACCTTTTTCAAAACGTGATGATGATTCTGAACGAAGGTTGAGACGGCTACTTGTCTTACGAACTGATTTTCCATCAAAAACAGCAGCTTCGAGAACGACATTTTTAGAATTGTTGTCAATTTCAGTTGAAGCGCCACCCATAACACCTGCGAGAGCAACTGGTTTGTCAGCAACTGTAATAACAATATCTTCAGCAGTCAATTCACGTTCTTCACCATCGAGAGTGACTAATTTTTCCCCATCACAGGCATCACGAGCAACGATACGTGAATCTTCAAATTTATCCAAATCGAAGGCATGCATTGGTTGTCCAAAGTAAAGAAGAACATAGTTTGTCACGTCAACCACGTTGTTGATTGGACGAATACCAGCATTCATAAGAAGGTTTTGCAACCATTGTGGACTTGGTTGAACAGTAACATTCTCAACCACACGACTAGCATAAGTAGCCACTTTATCACTTTCGATGGCTACTGAAATCTTATCAGAAGCTGGTTTGCTGTCTTCAGTAACTGTTTTTTCTGGGAAGTGAACAGATTTTCCATAGATTGCAGCAACTTCATGTGCCACACCACGCATAGAAAGAGCATCCGCACGGTTAGGTGTGATTGACAATTCGATGATTTCATCATCAAGGTCAAGATATGGAAAAATGCTATCGCCAGTAACGGCATCTTCTGGCAAAATTTGGATACCATCCGCAAATTCCTTAGGAATAATGCTATCTGGAAGTCCAAGCTCTGCCAAAGAACAGATCATCCCGAGAGATTCCATGCCGCGAATCTTACCTTTTTTGATTTTGTAGTTGTCCGCAATGCGGGCACCAGGAATGGCAACAATTACCTTGATGCCAGCAGTGACATTTGGAGCACCACAAACAATTTGACGTGGACCTTCAGCATCTCCTGTATCTACTTGGCACAAGTGCAAGTGTGTTTCAGGCACATCTTCACATGACAAGACATGACCAACAACCAATTTTGACAAGCCCTCAGCAGGTGTCTCAACACCTTCCACTTCAATACCTGTCGTCGACATTTTTTCAGCGAGTTCAGCAGTGGTAACATCCACATCAACCAACTCTTTTAACCATTTATAACTAACTAGCATAATTATGATACCAAGCCCGTTAATAGCTCTCCGCAAAAATAGGAAAGGCAACATTGGTGCATCAGCACCTAGGCGACTTTATCTTTTTTGCCCAGAGCTTAGGGCGGGTTCAAATCCTTTCTGTAATTTAGGAATATGTATATCTGATATAAGAGGAAGACGAACTAACACGTTTAATCGCCTTTTAAACTCCTCTCTATCAACTTAATAATAGGTTTATAGTTTTAATTTAAGCAACCAGTCGCGGTCTACTTTACCGTCACCAACTGGAAAATTGTGTTCTGCGAATTTTTCAAAGCCATATTTATCGTAAAATATCTGTGCTTTGAAATTCCTTTCCCAAACACCCAACCAGGCCCAATCACAACCTAAATCACGAGCTTCTTGTAAGGCAAACTCAAAGAGTTGCTTACCCAAGCCCATGCCTTGGAAGGACTGACTGATATAAATACGTTGAATTTGAAAGGCATTATCCAAGTGCTGCTCTGTTTGAGCAGAACCTACATTAGTCTTTAGAAAACCTGCCTTTTCACCATCAACGAGAATGAAAAAGTAACGCGATTCTTCATGAGTGATTTCATCTAAGAGAACTTCCTCAGAAAGTGCGGTGTCAAAGTAACCTTGCAACTGGGCTTCGGTATTATCATGAGCAAAAGTCTCTCTAAAGGTATCTTCGGAGATAACTTTTAATTCTGCTACTTCTTCCGGAAGAACCTTACGAATAACGACTGACATGATAACCTCCTAAACCTTATTTAAACTGTTCTGAGAAACGAACATCCCCTTGATAGAAGCCACGAATGTCGTTGATACCATAACGAAGCATGGCAATACGTTCTTGACCAAGACCAAAGGCGAAACCTGAATATTCTTCAGAATCAACGCCTGACATCTCAAGCACTTGTGGGTGCACCATACCAGCACCGAGGATCTCAATCCAACCTGTCTTCTTACATACGTTACATCCTTTACCACCACACTTGAAGCATGACACGTCAACCTCAACTGAAGGCTCAGTGAATGGGAAGTAAGAAGGACGCAAACGGATTTGACGTTCTGCACCAAACATTTTTTGGATAATCATTTCAAGCGTTCCCTTAAGATCACCCATTGAGATGTTTTTACCAACGACCAAACCTTCGATTTGGTGGAACTGGTGACTGTGAGTCGCATCATCTGTATCACGTCGGAAAACACGTCCTGGTGAGATCATCTTAAGTGGACCTTTAGAAAAATCGTGTTTATCAAGTGTACGAGCTTGAACAGGACTTGTGTGAGTACGAAGCAAAATTTCTTCAGTAATGTAGAAGGTATCTTGCATGTCACGCGCTGGGTGGTCCTTAGGCAAGTTCATACGTTCAAAGTTATAATAGTCAGTCTCAACTTCAAAACCATCAACGATTTGGAAGCCCATCCCCAAGAAAATGTCTTCGATTTCTTCAGCTGTTTGGCTAAGAATATGACGGTTACCAAGTTTGACTTGGCGTCCTGGAAGGGTTACGTCAAGACTTTCAGAGTCAAGTTGTGCTTGAATTTTAGCGGCTTCAACAACTTTAGCTGCTTCGTCAAAAGCTTCAGTCAAAACGTCACGAACTTCGTTGACCATTTTACCAACTTTAGGGCGTTCTTCATTTGGAAGGTCTTTAAGTCCCTTCAAAAGATCTGTCAAAGATCCTTTTTTACCCAAAACTGCAACACGCAATTCCTGTAATTCTTTAGAGTGTTCACCACGCATTTCAGCCAATTTAGCCTGCGTTGATGTTTTCAACTCTTGCAATTGTGTTTGTAAATCCATGAGATTCCTTTCTGATGTAACAATTTCGAATCGCAAACAAAAAACCACATGCCAAAACTCCAACCCGGAGCGTTGACACGCGGTACCATCCGTTTTTTATCTGGTTACCCAGACCTTGATTCGTCAGTCGTTTTCATGAGTGAATTCGCCAAACTTCCCTTGAGGAGGCTTCCAGTCCATGGCCCCCAATCCCTGTCAATTTCCATAAGGTTACTAGTCTCTACGACTTCTATTCAATTACTATCAATTTTACCAAAAAAACAAAAAGCTTTCAAGAGCTGACAAAGAAACCTTTAGTTAATGCCAAAATGGAAAATATGTCTAAGATAATTGACACACCTATATAAACTTGCTACAATTATGTCAGATAAAGTTGACATAATTAATGAATTGCGACTTACAGCAACACATTAGCTTGTCTTTCAGAAGGAGGCCCATTATGAATCATGTCAGGGAATTTAGAAAGAATTTAGGGCTTTCGCAATTAGAACTTGCAAAGTCTATTGGTGTTTCCCGACAGACCATTAATATGATCGAAAATAACAAATATAACCCAACACTGGAGCTCTGTCTTAATCTAGCTAAAGCTCTAGATACGGATCTTAACAGTCTCTTTTGGGATGAAAATCCGAATAGAGATATAAGATAGAAAGAGGTAAATCATGATTAAAGAAACTTTCACTGACAAACTCATTAAACGTTTTTACGGTATCACAGGTCCTTTAGATGAACAAAAGCGCCAACAGGTTGATCGAATGGGTAACATAGCTTTCGTAGTTCTTTTCTTTACCTTACTTTGTGGTAATTGTATTGCCTTTCTTATAGGCTTTAAGTATCCCGAACTTGTAGCTCGTATTTATCCTATCCTCCTCTTGATTATCATTCTGTTAGTTAGCAGCATCCTTATTTATAAGTTAAAGATAAGTGCTGTTAATGCTTTTGACGAGGAAGAACTGACTGAGAAAGAGAAAAAACAACTTAAGCACGTGGGGCTTAAGTCAGGTTTATACTTTGGGATTAGCATGTTCTTAGGCATGCCCCTAGTTCACTTCTTAGTTGACAATAAAGACTATTTGACAGAATTATTCTCAATCCATAATATGCTATCAGGCATTTTTGAAGCTATCCTTTTTGGGGCTATCATGCAGGGCTTGGTCAATGCTGGTATCAAACAAGCCAAATCTCAAGCTGAGAAAGGTGACCAATAAACTAAAAAGACAAAGAAAAATCCAGGTTTCCCAGCCTGGATTTTTCGCTCGAAAGAAGACTTCTTAGACTTGTATACGTGAAGCCTAAATGTGTCCAGAAAATCGTATCTTAACACATACACTATAACTAACTTCAAAAAACACCATATCCCCATATGACATTTCCTTAAATATTGTAACATGTCAGTGGGAAATGACAAGTCGCCCTCTCTCTCATAAACCCTAAAATCCTAATCATAGCCCTTGTTATGCTATTTCACGCAATCGATTGCGTGATTTTGAAAGCGCAAACTTAATGATTTTCTGAAAGTCCTTACAAATTTTTTGAGACTATGAAAAAAGATAGTGATAAAGCTATCAACTATCTTTCATGAAAATATAATCTATTTTTAGTCTAAATCAAGGTCTTTCAGTTTGACCGAAACGATTTTCGAAACACCTGATTCCTGCATTGTTACCCCATAAATAGAGTCTGCTGCAGACATCGTTCCCTTACGGTGGGTAACTACAATAAATTGACTGGACTTGTCAAAACGATTAAGGTAGTCACCGAAGCGTTTAACATTGGCTTCATCCAAAGCAGCTTCTACTTCGTCTAGGATAACAAATGGAATGGTCTTAACACGAATGATGGCAAAGAGAAGGGCCAAAGCTGACAAGGCCTTCTCACCACCAGACATAAGGTTAAGCGATTGAATTTTCTTACCTGGAGGCTGCACAGAAATTTCTACCCCAGCCTCTAGGAGATTGTCTGAGGTCAAAATCAAGTCTGCTGAACCTCCACCAAACATCTGGGTAAAGGTCTGTTTAAAGCTTTCTCGGATAGCCTCAAAGGTTGTTTTAAAGCGTGATTTCACTTCATCATCCATGTCATTAATGGTATTCAGAAGGAGACTCTTAGCTTCGAGCAAATCATCCTTTTGTCCGTTCAAGAAATCAAGACGTTGCTTAACCTCTTCAAACTGGGCAATAGCATCCACATTGACCGGACCCAAAGCTTTAATCGAACGCTCAAGACCTTGCAGATTCTGGCGGGTTTGTTCGACATTGTCAAGAGGACTAGCCTGACCTTTGGCAACTTCAAGTGTCATCTGGTAATCTTCAGCCAACTGAGTCGCAAACTTACGAAGTGATTGACTAATCTGACTTTCACGTTCTTCCAAGCGAGTCTGCTGACGAATCAAATCCTCATTACGATTGCCAGCTTTAGCCAAACGCTCCTCCAAGTCCTCCAACTGACCTTCGTAATCTTGCACCTGAATCTTTGCACGGACAAGAGCTTGTTCCAAATCGTCTTTACGTTGGACAGCTTCTTTATGTTGTGCTTGCAAATGCGGAAGGCGGTCAGTTTGGTCATCATTGACCTGGTTATTAAGGAGGGCTTTAAGACTATCCGATTCCTTCATTAACTCAGACAAGTCGGCTTGAAGACGATTGCTCTCTGTCTTAGCAAAACGCAATTCTGCTTGCAAATCACGTTCCTTCAACTGAAGTTCAGATTGCTTGTCTAAGAGAACCTGTTTTTGTTGGCCAAGAGCGTCTTTGTCTTCCTTAATAGCCTCAATACGGTCGTTAATAGCCTCACGCTTGGATGCAATTTGCACTAACTCTGCTTTAAGTTGTTCAGCCTTATCTTGAAGATTTGCTCCATCAGTTCCCTGAGAATCCTGTTTGAAACTATCCACTAGGGTTTGATTTTTCTCCACCTCTGACAAGGCTTGTTGGTGTTCTAAGTCTAGTTTTTGCTCCTGAAGACGAGCATTTTCACCATCTACCTTAAGGTCTTCTAACTCTTTCTGTAGAGCTTTACGTTTGATTTTGAGGGCTTCAACTTTGGCTTCACTATCACTTAATTGGATCTTGATCTGGTTAATTTCAGCAGTCAATGCATCCAGTTCAGGCTTGATAAAGAGGTTATTGTTTTGTTTGTTGGTACCACCAGCAAAGGCACCACCGGGACGAATTTCAGAGCCGTCAAGAGTAACCATACGCACTTGGAAACGAACCGCTCGAGCCGCCTTATTGGCATTGTCAATGGTATCAAAGATTGCCGTAACCCCTAGGAGGTTTTGGAAAATATTAGATAAGCGGTCCTCATAGGTAACCAAATCGGAAGCCATACCAATAAAGCCCTGTGCATTGGCTAGATTTTGGGCAAATTGTCCGTTAAGTTGACGTGGTTTGATAGTGGTCAACGGCAAGAATGTCGCACGACCCTGACGATTGCGCTTCAAGTAGTCAATCGAACGCTTAGCAGCCGCTTCATCCTCAACAATAATATTTTGCCCACTAGCCCCCATAGCGATTTCAAGAGCTGTCTGATAGCGCGTATCAAAGGTCAAGTGTTCACTAACTGCACCAATAATTCCTTGAATGGATTGGGCGTTTTGAAGGACAGCCTTAACCCCTGCATAGAAATTAGAATGATTTTTTTGAATAGATTCAAGACTTTGACGACGGGCATCTTTACTCTTAAGGTGATCCATGAGGTCAAACATCTGCTTTTGAGCCTCTTGATAGTCCCTATCTAGATCTTGATAAGCCTGAGCCTTTTCTTTGTAACTAGCTAAGAGGCTTTGAAGACGCTCTTGGGCTGCTTGATAAGCTTTTTGGGTTTCGCTAGCCACTTCCTGAGCGGAAAGCAAATCAGCTTGAGCTTGTTTATATTCTTCAGCTTGTGCCTCAAGCGCTTGTGTCTGACTGTCCATGTCGTGAGTAACCTGAGTCAAACTGTTGGAAACCTTGGCTTCCTCCTGCATCAGACCAACATAGTCCTCACGTAAACGTTCAATAAGCGTATCTGGGTCATCAGAAAATTGCTCCAGTTCTTTTTGAATAGCAATCAGCTCTTTGGCAAGGCTATCCAACTCCGCATTCAATTCAACTTGGCCTTGATTAACCTTATCGAGTGCTGCCTGAGCTTCTTCTTTCAAATGCTCTAACTCACTGAGACGAGCTTCAGTTTCTTCTTTTTTCTCTGAACGCTGCTGACTCTCCATGGTATAAAGATCAATTTGACGCTCAAAGTCACTAATAAGACGTGTGACATCCACCAAGGTTTGTTGGTCAGAAGAAATTTGTTCTGAAATTTGATGTCGTTTCTGTTTGAGCTCCTGGTTCTCAGTCTCTAGACGATGACGTTCCTCATAATAGCTGGTTAATTTTTCCTTGACCGCTGCCAAATCCTCTTGGGTCTGGCTCAACTCAGATTTACCAACTTCAATATCGTGGACCAAAAGGTTAAGCTGAGTCTGTCTACGCTCTTCATCTAATTCCAAGTAACGTTTGGCAGTCGCAGCTTGCTTTTCAAGCGGTTTAACCTGACCGTCCAGCTCGTAGATGATATCTTCCAAACGATCAAGATTATCCTGAGTTTGATTAAGCTTGCTTTCCGTTTCTTTCTTACGTGTCTTATATTTGAGAACCCCTGCTGCTTCTTCGAAAATAGCGCGGCGTTCTTCAGGTTTGGCATTAAAAATAGCCTCAACACGACCTTGGGAAATAATGGAAAAAGAATCACGCCCCAGGCCTGTATCCATAAAGAGGTCATGAATATCACGCAGACGAACCTTACGACCATCAATCAAGTAATCATTGTCACCGTTTCGATAAATGTGACGCTCCACACGAATGGTTTCACCAGCACCCGCGATAAAGCCATCACTGTTATCAAGAGTGACCGCTACTTCCGCATAGTTGAGAGCCTTACGAACCTCTGTCCCCGCAAAAATAACGTCAGGCATCTTGCCCCCACGCAAACTCTTGGCAGATGATTCCCCCAGTGCCCAGCGTAGACTCTCTGTAATATTTGATTTTCCCGATCCATTTGGACCTACAACGGCTGTCACTCCCTTGTCAAAGACGACTTGCGTCTTATCCGCAAAGGATTTAAAGCCCTGCATTTCAATTGATTTCAAATACATGCTTAATTTCCTAGTTGTTCAAGAGCAGCCTTAGCCGCTGCCTGTTCAGCTAATTTCTTAGATTTTCCAAGACCTGTGCTGAGTTCCTTACCATCAACAGCTACCTGCATAGTAAATTCTTTGGCATGAGCTGGTCCAGACTCGTCGATAACGGTATAAGTAATATCAACCGTACCATTGACCTGAAGACGCTCTTGCAAGGCTGTCTTATAGTCTGTTACGCGGTCAAAGTTCCCCTTTTCAACCTGAGGAATCATGACCTGATTCAAGAATTTCTCAACAGCAGGCAAACCTTGATCCAAATAAAGAGCACCGAGGAAGGCCTCCCAGAGGTCACCAAGGATAGTGGCACGTTCACGTCCACCAGATTTTTCTTCCCCTTTACCAAGACGGATATACTGCTCGAAACCGCAGGCCTTTGTAAAACCTGCCAAACTTTCTTCACGAACGATAGTACTACGCATCTTAGACATTTCCCCCTCTGGCTTGTTAGGGTAGCGTTTGTAAAGATAAACAGAAATGACTAATTGCAGAGCCGCGTCTCCTAAAAATTCCAAACGTTCATTATGTGAAATGTTTAGGAGGCGGTGCTCATTGGCATATGAGGTATGGGTAAATGCTGTTTCTAAGAGGTCTTTTTGGCTAAAAACAATACCAAAATCCTGCTCAAGTTTTTGTTCAAGTTGATTCATGAAACTTCCTTTCTTTTTAAGCACACTAACTATAATTATATCAAAAAAAGCCAATTTTCATGATAGAAAACTGCTTTTAGACCCTATATCAGCTTATTTTGTGAGATTTAACCTATTCAACTAAAAAAGCTGAGCAAGCTGCTCAACTTCATTTTCTTAATAATCAGGACGAACGACACCTGTAACTGTCTCACGTGTTGCCTCGACATCTTCTTCGAGGACAACCTTGATGATACGTTTAGCTTCTTCTGAAGTACATGCAACCAATGGCAAACGAAGTGGTCCAACTTCGAAACCAAGATGATTAAGAACAGCCTTAACAGGTGCAGGGCTTGGTACTGAGAAGAGAGCGTTAACTTTAGGAATGAATTTACGTTGGATAGCTGCTGCTGTCTTGAGGTCACTATTTTCAATAGCTTCAAGCATGGCATGCATCTCATCACCGTTTGTATGAGAGGCTACTGAGATGACACCGTTAGCTCCAAGATTCATAGCGTGGAAGGCATCCCCATCTTCACCTGTATAAACCAAGAAATCTTTAGGTTTATGTTCGATAAGGTAGGCCATATTTGCAAGGCTAGTACATTCTTTAACACCAATGATATTTGGATGTTCCGCCAAACGAAGCATGGTATCAGGAGCCATTTCAACAACCACACGACCAGGGATGTTATAGATGATAATTGGCAAATCAGAAGCATCCGCAATGGCTTTGAAGTGTTGGTACATACCTTCTTGTGATGGCTTGTTGTAGTAAGGCACGATAGCAAGACCAGCTGCGAAACCACCAAATTTGGCAACTTCTTTAGCAAACTCGATAGAGTCGCGTGTATCGTTGGTACCGACACCAGCAATCAATGGCACACGTCCATTAACAATTTTCTGAACAGCCGCAAAGAGTTCCAACTCCTCATCGTGAGTAAGTGTTGGACTTTCAGCCGTTGTTCCCGCCAAAAGAAGAGCTTCTGTATGGTGAGCCAAAAGATGCTCAATCAATTCTGGAAGGGCATCATAATTGATAGAGCCATCTTCGTGGAAAGGTGTAATAAGGGCTGTGATCAGTTTGACATCTCTTAATTGATCAATTGACATAATATTCTCCTTCAACCGTTTTCTAATCCTTTCCATTTTACCATAATTTTGACCAGACAGACAGATAAGTTGACAATTTTCTGAAAACATGAGGACTGACTGTTTCAATTTGATGGCCAATAAACAAAAAAACAGAGAGAAGTCTCTCTGCTTTATAGGATTCAGCATGATTTTAGTATTCAAATACAACACTAAATCCTTACTGATTTCTGTTTTGCTCCCTATTTCAATTCAAATTTCAATTCTGAAGTTGGGCGAACCAAACCACGTTCGTGGAGTGTTTCTGCGATTTGGACTGAGTTCCAAGCGGCACCTTTAAGGAGGTTATCTGAAACAACCCACATGTGGATACCTTTTTCAGCATCCAAGTCTTTACGGATACGTCCGACAAATGTATCACGTGAACCTACAGCATTAACGGCTTGTGGGTAGACTTGGTTAGCAACGTCGTCTTCAAGGACTGCACCTGGGAATTCTGCAATAGCAGCTTTCACTTCGTCAATTGGTGCCACTTCTTTTGTTTCAATGTAGACTGACTCTGAGTGAGCTGACAAGACTGGAATACGCACACATGTTGCTGATACAGCAATGCTATCGTCTTCCATGATTTTCTTAGTTTCGTTTGTCATCTTCATTTCTTCGTAAGTGTAGTCATTTTCAGTGAAGACGTCAATTTGAGCCAAGGCGTTGAAGGCGATTGGGAAGTGTTTCTTATCGCCACCACATGGCAAGATTTCAGCTTTAACATCACGTGGGTTAACACCGTCATTCAAAACTTCTTTCAACTCACGTTGTGTTTCAAGGATTGCTCCCATACCAGCACCTGATACGGCTTGGTAAGTTGACACGATGATACGGTCCAAGCCCCATTTTTGACGAACTGGCTCAAGAGCAACCATCATTTGAATCGTTGAACAGTTAGGGCAAGCGATAATACCGTTGTGAGCATCAAGCGCATGTGCATTGACCTCAGGTACAACCAATGGTACATCTGGGTTTTGACGGAAGTATGATGTATTATCAACGACTACTGCACCTGCTTTAACGGCGTATGGTGCATATTTAGCAGAGGTAGATCCACCAGCTGAGAAAAGTGCAATATCTACACCTTCAAATGCGTCTTCAGTCGTTTCTTCGATGGTCACATCTTGTCCTTTAAATTGCAAGACTTTCCCTGCAGAACGTGCAGACGCAAGGTAGCGAATTTTATCGATTGGAAGTGTTGATTCTTCCAACATTTTGATCATTTGAGCACCAACGGCACCTGTAGCACCGACAACAGCAACTGTGTATCCCATAGTAAAACCTCTTTCGGAATTTTCTATCAATTTAGTTTAGTGAATCTATTATACTACGTTTAAGCCCAGTTGAAAAGGGTTAAAACGCCAAGAATAAAGAAAATCCCCTACCAAATGGTAAGGGATAAGAGGCATCTTTCGATGAGAGTAGCAGGTTCACACAACTACTCAAGGTCCGCTCCTGCGTTACAATTTAATGTAGACCTCCTCAGCGCAAAAGGCTCTAAAGAGCCAATCGACTCATCGCATGTTTCTATTCTATCATAATGAACGCAAGAGTCAAGCTCTTGATTTCTATAAATACTTACTTCCCTCACGAATGCTAAGAGATGCCATTTGACTAGCATGTTGATCAATAAAAGCTCGAACCCAATCAGGATTTACCTTTGAGTAATTGCGCAAACTCCAACCGATAGCCTTGTTAATGAAAAACTCAGTCTGTCCAAAGTTGTTACAGATAACCTCAGCTAAGAGGTTTGTATCAGTCAATTCTTTACGCATAAGCTGGTGGTCGATGGCAATACGTCTCAACCAAAAATCCTCATCCAGACTCCATTGACGCATGATATTCTTGGTTTCTGGGTAGTGAAAAGTAATCTCCCCGATGATACGGTCCAACTGATCTATACTGTCCCACCATGATTTGGTTTGAGCCAATTCCTTTAGCTTTGAAAAATCTTCAGGTCTAAGCTCCTTCTTCTTTTTATCCAGATAATCCATAGCAATATATTGAAACTCACGGTAAGGTTGCTGCCAACACTCTTCCACAAAAGTCCAATCAATTGGATCCTTTATGAAAGGCTTAAAAAACTCTCTTTCAATCTTTTTGAGAATTGGTTTTTGAACGCCAAGAAAGCTGAATTTATTTTTCATATAAGCTTCCATTGCTGAGACTTTCGCTGGATCAGCTTGGTTTTCTAACAGTTTCAAAAGCATTTTTGTATCCATATGATTTCTCCTTTTTTACATCAAAGGTCCAATCAGAGAAAAGAGATAGCCACCTAGACGATGAGCCATAGGTATTTTAGACAAACTTTCCAGAGTGACTTCCTCTGAGAGTGCCTGGGTTTTCTCAAAATCTTGTTCAATGTTAAGCACTTCCAGATTTTTATAGAGATAGACCCCATCTTCAAAATTTTGATAGAGACTCCGGTAATCAGTGTTAATGGTACCTACCACAGCTTGTTTGGCGTCAGAAACATAAACTTTAGCATGGATAAAGCCTGGGGTATAACGGAAAATACGGACGCCAGCATCCAAGAGCACTTTAAAATAGGTAGTCGCAATATCAAAGGCATACTGCTTATCTGGAATTCCTGGCATAATGATACGAACATCCACACCTCGTCTGGCCGCAAAGGTCATGGCCCGAACCAATTCGTCATCCAAAATCAAATAAGGCGTCATGATATAGACATAATTAGTTGATGTATTTAGAAGATGTAAATAAACATTTTCGGCAACCTTGTGGTAGGTCAGCGGTGAATTGCCATAAGGGAGTACAAAGCCCGAACTCTTCCTTTTTTGAGGTTTTTCTTGTAGATAGTGCTCCATATCCGTTTTATCTTCTATTCCAGTCACTGTCCACATGGTCAAAAAGAGAGCTTTTAGCGTTTGAACTGCTGAACCATCTAAGCGAAGGGCCGTGTCCTTCCAATGGCCAAAGCGTTCTCGTTTATTAACATACTCGTCAGCGATATTAACGCCACCAGTATAAGCAACTTGACCATCAATCACTGTAATCTTTCGATGGTCTCGGTAATTGTAATAGGTTGATAGAATAGGTTTGACTGGTGAGAAGGCCTGAGCTTTAATGCCAACCTTGTGTAGTCGCTCAATATAATCGTAGGACAAGGTAGTCATCTCATTCATCCCATCAAACATGACACGGACATCAAGACCTGCCTTGGCCTTCTCCTCTAAAATGGCTAAAATCTCGCCCCACATGATCCCTTCATCAATAATGAAATATTCCATGAAGATATAACGCTCTGCCTTTTTCAAATCCTCCAGTAAGGCTGGAAGCATGTCATCTCCAAGTGGAAAATAGGTAACCTCTGTGTTTCTGTAGATAGGAAACTGTGCTGGACTATGCTCCAAAAAATAAGCTAATTTCTGTAATTGGCGATCACTTTGGGATAAATAATCAGCAACTTCTGGATTGGTGCTTAAATGGTCGGATGCCTGCACTGTAGCATCCTCAAGCCGTTTCTTCAAGCGTCTGACACCCAAATCAGCCAGTGAAAAGTAAAGCAGAGCCGTCCCAAAAATTGGAAAGAGGGCAATGATAATCATCCAGGACAGTTTGGAACGAGAATCCATGGAACGATTGAGCAAGTAAAAGAAGGTAAAGACACTCAACAAGTGTTCCCATAAGATAATGGATGGGAAATGCTCTTGTAGGCTGAGATATGAAAAGACAAGAAAGGCCAATTCCAGTAAGAAGAACAGGAGAATGGGAACCTTTCGGTTAAGTAGAATTTTAGCCCATCTTGAGGGCTTTTGAGGTAACAGTCTAGCACTGGTGACTTGAGACATATAGACTCCTTTCATGACGGGGAGACCATCACAACTGTCCGGTCTCTTTCAGTAATTTTATTAGTATCGTTTTAGCCTATGCAAAAGGCAGGGATAATTAGCCATTGTGGTTTAGGCTCAGCAAGCTTCTACTGTATTTTTCTGACAGGACCATCTATGGTCTTTTGCATCCAGACGATATCGTGCCATTGCTCAAACTTGTAGCCAACTTTTGGAAAATGGGCAACTTGAACATAGCCACGTTTTTCATGCATGGCAATACTGGCTTCGTTAGGAACTGCAATGCAGGCTAGAAAGCGTAAGTAGCCTCGTGCTTGCAACTCCTCTTCTAAGGCCGTATAAAGGGCCAATCCAATCCCTTGTCCACGCGCCTCTTTGGCTACATAAATAGACAATTCAGTGGTCCAATCATAGGCTGTACGAGCATAATAGGTTGAGGCATAAGCATAGCCTAGCACTTGGCCATTCTCTTCCGCTACTAAATAGGGGTATTTTTCAAGCGTCTTGCAAATGCGTTTTTCAAACTCTTGAACACTGGGAACCTCATATTCAAAGGTAAAAGCTGTCTTCTCGACATAGGGTGTATAGATGGCCTGGATAGCTTGTGCATCTGACAAGCTGGCTGGACGAATGGTTAACATCATTTTCTCCTTCGACTTCATTATCTTTATTTTAAACTATAAAAAAAGAGGGCTCAACCCTCTTATAACAAGTCTTGTCACTACATCAATGGCGCAACTAATCTGGTCAATAAGCCCAAGCACTTCTGGTGAAATGGTCGATTTTTAACATCAGTCATGCTGACTCGATGACACTTGGCCATTGTCGCTTGGAAATCTTCCTCAATACCAACCACTGATGACGTCCTGTAAAGATAGGTCGCACACTCAAAGTGGTGATAAAGACTGCGGTAATCCAAATTAATCGTTCCGACAACAGCCCTACTATTGTCACTCACAAATACCTTTGCATGAACAAATCCAGGAGTGTACTCATAGATTTTTACGCCGGATGCCAAAAGTGTTGGGTAGTAAGTCTTAGCGAGGTAGTAAGCTGACTTTTTATCAGGAATACCAGGCATGATGATACTGACGTCTACCCCACGCTCGGCCGCAAATTTCAAAGCATGTAGTAACTCACCATCTAAAATAAGATAAGGCGTCATGATGTGAACAAAATCACGCGCATGGTTAAGGATGTCAATATAGACATTCTCACCAACTTTATCCTTGTCCAATGGAATATCTCCATAAGGAACAACAAAGCCAGGGGTATCAAAGACCTTATGTTCAACCATATACGGCGTAACATCTAAGGTTTCGTTAGAATAGGTCCACATCTGAAGAAAGAGAACTAAAAAAGTATCAACCGCTGGGCCCTCCAGCATCAAGGCAGTATCTTTCCAATGACCGAAACGCTCAATCTTGTTGATATACTCGTCAGCTAAATTAACCCCGCCTGTGAAAGCAACCTTACCATCAATCAGCAAGATTTTTCTATGGTCACGGTAATTGTAATAGGTTGACAGGAAAGGGGTTACCGAGGCAAAAACTCGAGATTGAATGCCAATTTTTTCCAATCGTTTCTTATAGTCAAAACTCAAAGTTGAAAATTCATTCATACCGTCATACAGGACTCGAACTTCCACCCCTTCTTGAACCTTTTGTTTCAAGATTGCTAGGATTTCACCCCACATTTCACCTTCACCAATGATGAAATATTCCAAGAAAATGTACTTCTCTGCTTTAAGGAGCTGTTTCTTCATTTCCTCAAACTTGGCTTCACCACTTGGGAAATAGGTCGTCTTCGTGTGACGATAAACTGGAAAGGAACCGTTCACATTTTCAAGATATTGGACCAAGTTATAGTTGCTGGTGTGACGCTGTTTAAGCTCTTCGAGGGCCTGATTATCTTGTTTCAGAATACCAGAACTGCGGTCAATATTGCTCTGAATAGCACGCTTCATCCCTGTGTAACCTATATCAAGTTTCGTATAAGCCAAGAGCAAGGTTCCGATAATTGGAAAAGGCAAGACTATCAGGAGCCAAGTATTGACGGCTGTTGATTCCATATCACTTTGAAAGAGATAAATAATGGCCAGAATACGAAGGACTACTTCTGTTACTTGCAAGTGCACCCTGTACTGTCTCAACCATAAGTATGACATGGCTACAACAACAAGCTGTAGTAAGATGATTAGGAAGATAATCGTGGCACGACTAAAGATACCTCGAAGAAAGCCACGACGCCCCCTATCATAAAGACGTTCAATTTTAGCTTCGTTTTTAATAGCAAGACTCCTTTCCCTTTTTAATTATTCTTATTATAACAAAAAAATGGCTTAATGAATTTAAGTTTCTTTAATTGTTATCTTCTCCTAACTTATCCAATAGAGCCTGGGCTACTTTTTCTGGAATGCCAAGTGCTTGGATATCCTCAACGGTAGCTTTTTGGATAGCTGTCATAGACTTGAAGTGTTTGAGAAGTTTTTGTTTGCGCTTAGGTCCAAGCCCCACCACGCCATCAAGTTTGGAGCTAAAACTATTTTTACTACGAACTTGACGATGGAAGGTGATAGCAAAACGGTGAACTTCATCTTGGATACGGTGAAGAAGGAAAAATTCCTCGGATTGACGTGGCAAATCAATGACTTGCAAGGGGTCCCCAAAGAGCAATTCGTTGGTTTGGTGCTTGTCATTTTTCTGAAGCCCCGCAACTGGGATAGAGAGATTCAATTCATTGCGTAGGACATCCTTGGCCACATTGACCTGACCTTGACCACCATCCATGATAATAAGGTCTGGTGGCGTTAGCCCATCGCGTTTGACACGACTATAACGGCGACGAATGACCTCACGCATGCTGGCATAATCGTCAGGTCCTTCAACCGTCTTAATCTTGTATTTGCGGTACTCTTTTTTATTGGGTTTCCCATTCTCAAAGACGACCATGGCTGATACAGGACTCGTTCCCATGATGTTAGAGTTATCGAAGGACTCGATGCGAACCGGTGTCGGAATTCCCATGAGTTTGCCTAGATTTTCAATGGCTCCTTGGGTCTTGGCTATATCTTTTTCAAGAAGATCAAATTTTTGAGTCAGACTGACACGGGCATTTTTCGTCGCCAGATTAACCAACTGCTTCTTCTCTCCACGTTGAGGTTTAAAGACCTTGACCTCATCTCCAACTAGAGCTTCGACAGACTCTTGATCAATGTCTCCTGGAATGAAAATCTCCCTAGGCTTAAGATGACGACTATCCAGATAAAATTGACCCATATAGGTTAGAAAATCTTCCTCAGCATCATTATAATAAGGGAACATATTGACATCACGCTGAATGAGTTTTCCTTGGCGAACAAAGAAAACCTGAACACACATCCAACCCTTGTCCACGTAGTAACCGAAGATATCACGGTCCTGCATGTCCTGACGGATAACCCTTTGCTTGGTCCTCAGCGTCGATACCGCCTCAATCAAATCACGATACTCCGCAGCACGCTCAAATTCCATCTGGTCAGACATATCCTTCATCTTGGCCTTAAGCTGATTAACGATTTTATCATCATGACCGTTTAGGAAATTCTTGACATCCTCAACCAAACCTTGCCAATAATCCTCAGTGGTGTGACAGATGGTGTGGGCATTACATTGTCCGATATGGTAATAGAAACAGACCTTGTTGGCGGGATTTTTACATTTCTTAAAGGGGAAAATACGGTCCAAAAGCTTCTTGATTTCATTGGCTGCACCAGAGTCTGGGTAAGGACCAAAATAGAGACCACCATCCTTCTTAACCTGGCGAGTAATCAAGAGCCTTGGATAGAGCTCCTTAGTAATCTTGATAAATGGGTAAGACTTGTCGTCCTTGAGGCGGATGTTGAATTTGGGCATGTTCTCTTGGATAAGATTAATTTCCAAAAGCAGGGCCTCAATATTAGACTCGGTTACGATAAATTCAAAATCTGCAATCTCAGATACCAAAAGCTCTGTCTTGGTATCATGACTTCCACGAAAATAGCTACGCACACGATTTTTTAGATTTTTAGCCTTACCGACATAGATAATATTGCCGAATTTGTCCTTGTGGAGATAGCACCCCGGGTTATTTGGGAGCAATTCCAACTTATGTTTAATCAGATCATTCATGCTTTCATTGTAGCAAAAAAAGAGCTGAAAAGCTCTTAATAGTCATGAGTGAATACAATTTTGAAAGGTAGTCTATTTGCTCAAAATCGTCAAGATTTCTTGGTAGTTTTTGACTTGATAGGTTGGAATAGCCGGAGTCTCATTAACCAAACATTTGGGATTAAACCAAATGCTGTCAATTCCTGCATTATTACCACCTTGGATATCAGCAGTTAGACTATCACCAATCATGAGGGCCGAATCGGGATGAAAGTCATTTACCTGATCCGCAATTTTTTCAAAAAAGTCAGTAGACGGTTTGTGAGCACCCACTTCATCTGAGATGAAAATATCGTCGAAGAATGGCAAGATGCTTGAGGCTTGCAGACGACCTCGTTGGATATAGCTAACACCGTTAGTGGCTGCATAAATCTTGTGGCCTCGGTCTTTAACATTCGATAAGAAAGCATGGGCCTGAGGCAACTCCTGCCCCTGTTGGCTCAAGAAATGCTGGTAACGGCCAGCTAAGTGACTGCCATCAACCTCCTGTCCAAAATGCTCAAAAAGACGTGAAAAGCGCGTGCGAAGCAACTCAGGCTTAGTGATTAAACCATGATTAAGATCCTCCCACATGGAACGGTTCATGGGGATATAGTGATCCTTGTAAACTTTAAGATCTCGTGAAGCCACCCCAGCCTCTTCAAGAAGGTAGGTCAAAGCCAAATCTTCAGCACGGTCAAAATCTAGGAGGGTGTGATCAAGGTCGAAAAGTAGGAATTTGTAATACAATGTGAGTTATTCCTTTCTAGGGATACGTACGTGACTATTATTTATATTTTTTGGGAAAGTACTCTTTACCTAGCTGCCACATATACTGGTCTATTTCCTTTAAATTAAACTCTTCTAAACCATAATAACTTCTAAAGGTTAAGAGAATTTTTTTAAATTGCTGATAGTCTTTTAAATCTGCATTTTTAAAGACAGCGAACTTATCTTTTTTTCTAAAATACTTTAAGACTTTTTCAACATAGCTATCGTAAATAGGATATTCGATAGGATTATGGTGCGAACAATACTTCGTTGCAAATGAATAAAAGTTCTTTGTTACCCCACCATAATTAACTTTTTGAATCTCTTTAACCAAAGCGACATCACCTTGTCTCAACCTCTCATCAATATCAATCGATAAGATATGCTTTGCTAAGGGATAGACCGAAAAAATATTGGTGCTATAAAAATCATTTAGTGTTGCAACTTTTAACAATATATCAGAAATATCTTCATTTTTAGGTATCAACTCAAAAAATAATTTATCCAGGGCGTCTTCCTGAAGTTTATAATTTTCAAGCTCACTCCAAGACTTTAAATACTTCTTAACCTCTAAAATAGAGGGATTAGGAACCGAATAACTAGTATTTCCAGAATTATTATCCAAAGGTAGCTGATTGTAAGCCATGACGTATCCTTTCTGACAAGTAAATCTTTAGGCTCTATTTTACCACAATCTATCTAGACATAAGAAAAGAAACACAAAAAGGCGACCCGCAGGCCACCCTCTCAGATTTATGAAAAATAAGTATTGCTTACTTAATAGACCACTATTATATCTATTGAACCTTAAAGAAAGCTTAAAATAGGTTATTTTTTTATGATTTCTATAGATTTTACTTAAATACCTAATCTCTATAATTCATGGTATACTGAAAATACAAGATTAATCAAACGAGGCGTGTTATGAAAAATTTAAAATTTCAATCCGTTTTTGACATCATTGGACCTGTCATGGTCGGGCCTTCCTCTAGTCATACTGCAGGAGCTGTTCGTATTGGCAAGATTGTTTCTGCCATCTTTGGTGAGACACCGACTGAGGTAGAATTTCAACTCTTTAATTCCTTTGCCAAGACCTATCGAGGTCACGGGACTGATGTGGCTCTTGTGGCTGGTATTTTAGGTATGGAAACTGACGACCCTGACATCCCACGCGCTCTGGATATCGCATACGAAAAAGGCATTAAGGTCTACTGGAAAATTAACAAGGATAGTAATGCGCCACACCCCAATACGACTCGTATCACCTTAAAAAATGCTACAAAAACCATTTCTGCCACAGGCGTTTCTATCGGTGGAGGAAATATCCAAGTAACTGAACTCAATGGTTTTGCGGTCAATCTCAAGATGAATACACCGACTCTCATCATTGTCCACCAAGACGTTCCAGGAATGATTGCCCTTGTCACAGATATTTTGTCGCGTTATGGCATCAATATCGCCCAAATGACTGTTACTCGGGAAAATGCCGGTGAAAAGGCCATTATGATTATCGAAATTGACTCGCACCAGTGTGATGAGGCCGTCACTGAAATCGCTAGAATTCCTCATCTACATAATGTCAACTTTTTCAGCTAAGAGGGGGATTGCATGTTTTACACTATTGAAGAATTAGTTCAACAAGCTGACCGAGATTACCAAGGCAATATCGCCGAGCTCATGATTGCTACAGAGACAGAGCTAACTGGACGGGAACGGCCTGAAATTCTAACTCTGATGACTCGAAATCTCGAAGTGATGAAGGAGTCTGTTCAGGCTGGTTTGTCTCCTGAGAAATCACCAACTGGCTTAACTGGGGGAGACGCTGCCAAACTGGATGCCTATATCAAAAATGGAAAGACCTTGGCTGATTCTGCAGTTTTGGGTGCTGCAAGAAATGCCATGGCAGTCAATGAATCTAACGCCAAGATGGGCTTGGTTTGTGCCACACCTACTGCTGGATCAGCTGGTTGTCTACCTGCTGTTCTAACAACAGCTATCGAAAAACTAGACTTGAGCGAATCACAACAATTAGATTTTCTCTTCACTGCTGGTGCATTTGGTCTAGTCATCGCAAATAATGCCTCGATTTCTGGTGCCGAGGGAGGCTGCCAAGCCGAAGTTGGTTCTGCCTCTGCTATGGCTGCTGCCGCTATTACAATGGCTGCTGGTGGTACACCTTTCCAGGCCAGTCAGGCCATCTGCTTTGTGCTTAAAAATATGTTGGGACTCATCTGCGACCCTGTAGCCGGATTGGTTGAGGTCCCATGTGTCAAACGTAATGCCATGGGAGCAAGTTTTGCCCTAGTAGCTGCTGACATGGCCTTGGCGGGTATCACATCGGCCATTCCAGTCGACCAGGTTGTTGACGCGATGTATCAGGTGGGTTCAGCCATGCCAACTGCCTTCCGGGAAACTGCTGAAGGTGGCTTAGCAGCAACTCCGAAAGGAAAGGCACTCGCAAAAGAAATTTTTGGGTAATTTTTAGTAGAAACAAAAAAACTTAGAAGCTTTCATACTTCTAAGTTCAGAATGAAGACAAACATCGTTTTTGATGTTT
>NZ_KV831766.1:39712-40551 GCF_001837205.1 Streptococcus sp. HMSC064D12 | reverse complement strand
AAGTATTTTACATTGATGCTAGAGGTCAAAAACGCTTTGTTCAAAAAGCTTTTGTAGAACGAAATGATCCATCTAAACCTACAGGTGTTATTTCTATTACAAATAATAAAGATTCAGGAACTTTTGATGTAGTCATCAGTGATGTCTATAGTCCTAAGGGTGTGCGTACAGTTCAGGTTCCAATCTGGTCTGAGGTTGATGGCCAAGATGATATTCGC
Source organism: Streptococcus sp. HMSC064D12 (assembly GCF_001837205.1). Classification (NCBI taxonomy): domain Bacteria; kingdom Bacillati; phylum Bacillota; class Bacilli; order Lactobacillales; family Streptococcaceae; genus Streptococcus; species Streptococcus sp. HMSC064D12. The sequence goes on along the minus strand of NZ_KV831766.1, from coordinate 40,333 downwards.
TGGTATGAAGCCACACGTCAAACAGATGGCAATTATAAGGTTACTGTCCAAGTGGCTAACCATAAATACTCTACAGGTATTTATAATGTTCATCTTTACTATATCCAAAACGATGGTTCACAAATCGGTGTGGGAGGCACACAAACAAATGTTACTTTGTCAGAACCTAAAGCCGACCTTGCTATCACTGGTCTCAACAATGCTACTGGTAGCTATGATGTAGTCATTTCAAACTTGGTTGCGCCACGAGGTTTTAAAGAAGTCCTAGTTCCAACCTGGTCAGAAAAGAACGGCCAAGATGATATCATCTGGTACAAGGCAGCTAAGCAAGCTAATGGAGACTATAAGGTAACCGTTCGTTCAAGCAACCATAAGGGTGATAGTGGTCTGTATAATTCTCATGTCTATTTGGTTGACAATGACGGTAAATTCATTGGCCTAGGTGGTAAATCAGTAACTCTGAAAAGAGCTTGACCTTGGCTATCCAAAGTCGTGTGAAAGCTAAATTAGAAGCAGAAGGTTATCAAGTTGTGACCACACGTACCAGTGATACCTATGTTGATTTGACAGATCGTTCACGTGCAGCTAATGCCTCTGAATCAGATATCTTCGTAAGTATTC
>NZ_KV831766.1:0-39612 GCF_001837205.1 Streptococcus sp. HMSC064D12 | reverse complement strand
TCTTCGTAAGTATTCACATCAATGCTTCAGGAAGCTCAGCATCACAGGGAATCGAGACTTATTATTACCAACCTTATGCAGAATACCCATCACGTATTAATGCGACCTATCATGCTAATCCGATTCGTTTGAGTATGAGTGACACCTTGGCCAATGCCATCCAGTCTAGCCTGATTAATGCGACTGGTGCTCAGAATCAGGGCGTGAAGCGTCAAACCTTTGCGGTCTTGCGTGAGACAACAGCACCAGCAGTTCTCCTTGAACTTGGTTTCTTGTCAAATCCTCAAGAAGCCGCTCGTTTGAATACCTCTGCTTATCAGGAGACTTTAGCAAACGCAATTGTGGCAGGGATTAAGCGTTACTATTCTATTTATAATTAATAGATTGAGAGAATCTTATGGTTCTCTCTTTTTTAATTTTTAAAGAGAGAAAACGCTTGCATAAACGAAAGCTAAATGGTATATTAAAAAACATGAAAACGTTAACAAAAGGAGTTTTTATGAAAAGAAATACTCAAGCTAATGATGAAAAAGTTCTTCGTTATAGCCTTCGCAAGTACAAGTTAGGTTTGGCTTCTGTAACCATTGGAGCTATTTTTTTGAGCTTTGCTGCAGTTCAAGGAGTAAAAGCAGATGAAGCAGTATCAACGCCCGACTCTAGCACACAGGTAGAACAAGCTGATCCTAGTCTTACTACCAGTGGACTAGTAACTGAAACGCCAACAGCTCCTGTAGCAGCTGAGAATGCCACGGTATCCAAGGAAAATGAGCCAGTTTCTCTTCCAGAAGAAAATACTGGCCGTACTGAGATTCCCAAGCTAACTGAAACTAGCGAAAACACGCCAAAAACAGTAAGTACTAGTAATAGTCAAGCTCTTACGAATGCATCTGAGGATCCTATTGCTGATGGGTCTATTCGCTTGCATTTCCAAGAGTTGCCAAGTCCAGACAAGGCATCGCTTGGACTTTGGACTTGGGATGATGTTGAGACACCATCATCTCAGAAGGGGGCCTGGCCGACAGGGGCAACCTCATTTGCTGAAGCTAAACAGGATGATTATGGTGTCTATTTAGATGTGAAATTGTCTTCAACACCTAAAAAACTTAGCTTCTTGATTAATAATGCCGCTGGAACGAACCTTTCAGGGGATAAAGCAGTCGAAATTCTTAGCCCTCAAATGAATGAGGCCTGGATTGACAAAGATTTCCAAGTTTACAGCTATCAACCTATCCCTCAAGACCACGTTCGTATCAATTATTTCCGTACGGATGGCGACTATAGCAATAAGTCTGTCTGGTATTGGGGTGATGTTAAGGACGCTCCAAGCAATTGGCCTGATGGTGTCAATTTCCAACCGAATGGTAAGTATGGTGCCTACTTAGATATTCCACTAACACAAGCGGCAAAATCGATAGGATTTTTACTCTTAGATGAGAGCAAAACTGGAGATGATGTGAAAATTCAACCAAATGATTATAAATTTAGTGACTTGAAAAAATCTCGTCAGCTTTTCGTACGAGATACTGATCCGACAGTCTACACCAACCCTTACTTTGTCAAGGATGTGCGTTTGACTGGGGCTCAGCAGCTTAGTCCAAGCAAAATCGAACTTAGCTTCACCAACTTAGACGAGGTCTCATCTGAGGATATTCTTAAAGACCTTAAGGTGACGGATAAGGATGGTAACAGTGTAACTCTTAAACAGCTTGACTTGGATGCTAAACTCAAAAAAGCTACATTAACAGGTGATTTTGCTGCAGAAAATCTGCCTTATAAGGTCACTTTGGGCAGTGATAGTTTTAAAACGTCTGAGAGCTGGCAATTAAAGGATGCCCTCTACAGTTATGATGGCGAGTTGGGTGCTCGACTAGAAGAGAATGGTACTAAGGCACATGTGACACTTTGGTCACCAAGTGCTGATCAAGTAGATATCATTGTCTATGATAAGAATAATCAAGACAAGGTGCTGGCTGAACACGGTCTAAGCAAAGGACCTCGAGGTACTTGGCAAGCTGACCTACTTGCGACTGATTTTGGCCTTGAAAACTTAACAGGCTATTTCTATCAATACCGCATTAAACGTGGTGATCAGTCAGTAATTGTTCTTGATCCTTATGCGAAATCTCTGGCAGCTTGGAATAGTGATGATGCTAGCAAGGGTCCTGAACACAAGATTGCCAAGGCTGCCTTTGTAGATCCTGCTAATTATGGACCAAAAGATCTTGACTACGCTAAGATTCCTAACTTTAAGTCTCGTGAAGATGCCATTATTTATGAGGCCCATGTCCGAGATTTCACCTCTGACAAGGCTATTTCAGCTGAATTGAAGCACCAGTTTGGTACTTTTGCAGCCTTTGCGGAGCGTTTGGATTATCTTAAAGACCTTGGGGTTACCCATATTCAGCTTTTGCCAGTATTGAGCTACTATTTTGTTAATGAATTGCAAAATGGCAAGCGTTTGGATGCCTATGCTTCAAGCGATAGTAACTACAACTGGGGCTATGATCCACAAAACTATTTCTCTTTGACGGGTATGTATTCTGAAAACCCTAGTGATCCAGCTAAACGTATTGAAGAATTCAAGAATTTAGTTGCAGCTATCCATGCCCATGGTATGGGTGTTATCTTGGATGTGGTTTACAATCATACAGCCAAAACAGCTATTTTTGAAGACCTTGAGCCAAATTACTATCACTTTATGGATGCTGATGGCACTCCTCGTTCGAGTTTTGGAGGCGGTCGTCTAGGTACGACTCACTATATGAGCCGTCGTGTCTTGGTGGATTCCATTGCTTATTTGACTAAGGAATATAAAGTAGATGGTTTCCGTTTTGATATGATGGGTGACCATGATGCTGAAAGTATCGAGCAAGCATACAATACTGCACGCGCCCTTAATCCAAATCTCATTATGCTTGGTGAGGGTTGGGTGACTTATGCTGGCGATGAAAATAGCCCTGTTCAGCCTGCCGATCAGTCTTGGATGAAAGACACAGATACCGTAGCTGTATTTTCAGATGATATTCGAAATACCCTCAAATCAGGTTATCCAAACGAGGGAACACCGGCCTTCATCACAGGTGGAAAACGTGATATTAATAAGGTTTTTGATAATATCAAGGCACAGCCAACTAACTTTGAGGCTGATTCACCAGGAGATGTTATTCAGTATATTGCTGCTCATGATAATTTGACCCTTTTTGATATCATCGCCCAATCAATCAAGAAGGATCCAAGCAAGCCTGAGAATAATGCTGAAATTCATCGTCGCTTGCGTCTAGGGAACCTCATGATCTTGACTGCTCAGGGAACACCATTTATTCACTCTGGTCAGGAATACGGTCGCACCAAACAGTTCCGTGATCCTGCCTACCGTTATCCTGTATCTGAGGACAAGGTGCCGAATAAGTCACACCTCTTAGTTGATGAAAAGGGTAATCCATTTGACTATCCTTACTTCATCCATGATTCTTATGATTCAAGTGATGCGGTTAACCATTTTGACTGGACTAAGGCGACTAATAGTCAGGCCTTCCCAGAAAATGCGAAAACGCGTGCCTTTACCAAAGGATTAATTGCCTTACGTAAGTCTACAGATGCCTTCAATTTCAAATCTAAAGCAGATGTGGATGCTCGTGTGACGCTATTGACAGTTCCTGGTCAGGATAATGTCGCTCAAGAGGACTTGGTATTAGGATACCAAACAATTGCTTCCAATGGAGACCGTTACCTTGTCTATGTCAATGCTGATAGCAAGGCTCGTCAGTTTGATTTGAGCAAGCTTACAAATGGTCTATCCTATATGGTTTTAGCAGATGGCAATCAAGTTAATCTATCTGGAATTAGTGAGCTAGCAGGTGTTGCAATCAACAATCACATCTTGACCTTGGACCCACTAACAGCGACGATTATTCGTTTAACCAATGATCAGACACCAACTGAGGAAGTAGCTAAGCCTTCTGAGAAGACTGTGTCATTTGGTGGCAAAGAGACTGAGGTAACTAAAACAAGAGTCAAGACCTCAAGTCAAGAGGACCTTGTCGGAGATGCTGAGCTTGTTGCTCATGGCAATAATCAGGCTGAGACTGAAGCTAGTCGTCAAACTGGTAAGCAACTGCCATCTACTGGTGAAAAGACAAATCGTGGATTCTTTGCAACAGGTCTCTTAAGTATTCTTAGCCTAGGATTCCTTCGAAAACGTCGTACAAAATAATAAGTAACAACAGGTTATTTCCTGTTGTTTTTCTTTTATTTAGAATCATTCTTATCTGCTCTTTAGAATAGTTCTTAAATAGCCTAAAACCGTTGACAGTGCTGGTTCCTTCTGTTAGTTTAGAATATGTTCTCTTACATATGAGAGACCATTATTGACTTATCATCGTTCGTTTTTCATATCGAAATAACAAACGATTCACATATATAACGACAAATGTCGAACACTATCTTGAAAATAGGAGACATTCATGAAAAAACTTAACAAACTTGGTGTTGTTCTTTTAGCATCAGGGCTTTTATTGACGGCTTGTGCCAAATCTGGTAATTCAAGTAATTCTAGCTCATCTAGCTCAAAACTCACAGCCAGTGAGCAAAAGCAATTGAAGCAGGCCACAAGTGATTACAAGACTTTCGTTGAAGGTGAAATCGATCAGCTTTTGAAAGATACTGAAGGATTCAGTGAAACCCTCAAGTCAGGAAATCTTGAAGAAGCTAAGAAACAATACCCATTGGTTCGTATGGCTTACGAACGTTCAGAACCAATTGCCGAAAGCTTTGGTGAGTCTGATGTGAAAATCGACTACCGTTTGGTTGATTACATGGACGAAAATAAATCAGAAGATGGCTGGTCAGGTTTCCACCGTATTGAACGCATCATGTGGCAAGACAACACGACCGATGGTACAGCTGCCTATGCAGATCAATTGGTCAACGATATCAAGGAGCTCAAGGCTAAGATTGCAACTGTTAAAGTCACTCCAGATATCATGTTGACTGGAGCTGTAGACCTTCTGAACGAAGTTGCCACTCAAAAGATTACAGGTGAAGAAGAAGTCTTCTCACACACTGATCTCTACGATTTCCGTGCCAATATTGAAGGAGCAGAAAAAATCTTTGAACTCTTCAAGCCATTGATCCAAAAGAAAGATGCTAAGCTTGTTAAGACTTTGGAAACAGAATTCAAGAATGTCAATGGTCTTTTGGACAAACACATGACTGATGAGAAAAACTATAAGTCTTATACAGATTTGAGTGAGGCAGATACTAAGGAATTGGCCGAAGCTGTAACTAAACTTGGTGAACCATTATCACAAATGGGTGTTATTCTAGATGGGAAATAAGAAAAATGACTGACGAAAAATTTTTAGATCAAAAAATGGACCGTCGTGAATTTCTTAAAAAAGCAGGTATTGGAGGGGCTGGGCTAGCGCTTGGTCTTTCTGGTGCATCTGCTTTTTTCAATAATCAGGATAGTTCAAGTAAAAAAGCTTATGATGGAGATGAAGATATTAGCTTCTATGGCAAACACCAGGCTGGGATTACAACTCCTATGCAAAAGGCTTGCTACTTGGTGGTGCTAGATCTTCACACAACTGATAAAAAAGAAGTGATTCAGCTTTTTAAAGACTGGACAGACTATAGTAGTAAGTTGGTCGAAGGAGAGCTGGTCAAAAAAGATGGTTCTAATGCTCTCTTACCTCCAACAGATACAGGTGAAACAGTGGGACTCAACCCCTATCGCTTGAGCCTGACTTTTGGTGTCTCGGCTGATTTTCTTAAAAAACTTGGTTTGGAATCTAAACGTCCTAAGCTCTTCCGTGATTTGCCTCCATTTCCAAAGGAGCAGTTACAGGACAAGTATACGGGTGGAGATATCGTTATTCAAGCCTGTGCGGATGATGAACAGGTAGCCTTTCATGCTGTTCGAAATCTGATCCGCAAAGGTCGTAATAAAATCACCATGAAGTGGAGTAAATCAGGTTTTGCAGCCATCGGAGACCGTAAGGAGACGCCTCGAAATCTCTTTGGCTTCAAGGACGGTACTGCCAATGTTACGACGGAAAAGGAGTTCGACAAGGTTGTCTGGACTGATAGTAAGGATTGGATGAAGGGTGGTTCTTATATGGCTCTTCGTCTGGTACATATGCACTTGGAGACTTGGGATCGTACCAATTTGCAGGAGCAGGAAAACACCTTTGGTCGCTATAAGGAATCAGGAGCACCCTTTGGCAAGAAAGATGAGTTTGACGAAGTAGATTTGTCAAAACTACCAGTCGATTCTCATGTGCGTTTGGCTAAAGAAGTAGACCTTCCTATCTTACGTCGTTCGTACTCTTATTCAGATGGTATTGATGAGAGAACTGGCCAGTTTGATGCAGGATTGATTTTCATTGCCTACCAGAAGGATCCAGACCGTTTTGTCAAAATACAGACCAATCTTGGTGCTGTAGACAAGATGAATGAGTACATCACCCATATCGGAAGTGGGCTCTTTGCTTGCTTTGCAGGCGTGGAGAAAGGAGGCTACCTTGGTCAAGCACTCTTTGAATAAACTCCTCGTTTTGCTTGGACTTCTGGCTCTATTCTTGACCTATCCAGTTGCTGCTGAATCCTATAGTGATCTCTATATCAAAATCACAGATGCAACAACAGCTGTTCAAAATAAGGATCAAGCAAAAGCTAAGGAATTAGTCGGTGAGATTAAGACTTATTTCGAAACAAAAGAAAATCACGATTCCAAGGCTGGTAAAAAAGTTAGCAAGGCTCTTGATATTAAAGGTGACGTGACAGAAGAGGACTTAACCTCTATCTCGTCAGCCCTTCTTAAATTTGAGAAAGAGCAAAATCCTGTTGACTTGGATGCGGAAAAGGAAAAACTTGAGACCCGTCTTAATCCTTATTTCAAGAACTTACAGGATGCCATTACGGCTAAGGACCTAGCTGCGACCCGCAAAACTTACGGCGAATTGAATAATGCTTGGACGCGAAATGAAGCTGTTGTCCGTGACCACAGTACTGCCTACTACGGCAAGATTGAGACGGCCATTTCACTTTTGCGCAGTAGCATTGAGACGGAGCCTACTGATTTTACCAGCATCCAGTCGTCCTATGATGATCTCAAGGGTGGGATTGATGACTTTATCAAGGGCGTCCCTCTTGATAGTAAAAGCTCAAGTTTAACCCTAAAAGATGGTATTAAACTCTTGGAAAAGGCTCTCGGTCAATTCCAAGCAGGTGATGAAAAAACGGCTGCGGCAACTATGAAGAAGTTCATCACTATCTGGCCAACCATTGAAGGTGATGTAAGCACGACTAACCCAAGCCTCTATACGCGCGTGGAGAGTGAAACACCGGTTATCATGGTTAAGGGGAAAGAAAAAGCTTATCAGGACAAACTGCAAGCCTTGATTACAGACCTATCAGCTATCGATACCAGTGCTTCTTATAATGCCTTTGATGCCATGTTGATTCTCTTGCGTGAAGGGGTCGAAGCCCTCCTTATCGTTATGGCCCTTGTGACAACTCTTAAGGCAGCCAAGATGCGTAAGGGACTCAAATGGGTTTATGGCGGAGCCATTGCTGGTGTTCTTGCCAGCGCACTTATAGCAGTTATCTTACAAGTTGTCTTTCCAGCTGTGACCTCAGGGGCTAACCGTGAAATTATTGAAGGTGGCGTTGGTATCTTTGCAGTTGCGATGATGATTCTGATTGGAATCTGGCTCCACAGCAAGTCGTCAGTTAAACAGTGGAATGACTTGATGGACCGTCAGATGAAGACAGTGACGGCTACTGGAAGTTTTGTATCCATGTTTGCCCTTAGTTTCTTGGCTGTCTTCCGTGAAGGTGCCGAGACCATTCTTTTCTATGTTGGTATTATCCCACGTATCACGACAGCTAATTTCTTGATTGGTATTGCTTTAGCCATTGCAGTTCTTGTTATTATTGCTGTGGCTATGACTAAAGCTAGTCACTATATTAAACCGCATCGTATCTTCTTTATTTTGACTTGGTTGATTTATGCCTTGGCCTTCAAGATGCTCGGTGTCAGCATTCATGCCCTTCAGTTGACTAATATGATGTCCAATCATTTGATTAGTGGTTTCCCAACAATTGATTGGGCTGGTATCTATCCTAGCTGGGAAGTCCTAATTCCACAACTTATCTTTATTGTTATTATTGCCTTTGTAACGGTGAAACAGCATGGCAAGAAGTAAGGACGAGATGACCATTGTTGAGCATCTGGTGGAATTTCGGAGACGTTTTATTGCAGTAGTGTTATGCTTTTTCCTAGTTTTCTGTATCACCCTGTTGTTTGCTGGGGAGCTCTATGCTTATCTGACTAGAGGATTTGATAAGCCCTTATTGGTTCTAGGACCTAACGATATTCTCTGGATTTACATTAACTTAGCCAGTCTCATGGCTTTTACGGTCACCTTGCCTTTTACCACCTACCAGATTTGGCAGTTTGTGAAACCTGGTTTGAGGGACAATGAAGCGCGTGCCATTTTTGCCTATATTCCAGCGACTTTTGTCTGTTTTGTATTGGGTTTGGCCTTTGGTTATTATTTTGTTAGTCCAGCTATCTTGGAAGTGCTTTTGAAACTAGGTGAAGGGCTCTTTGATACACAAATTACAGCACAAAACTACCTTAGTTTTTTACTGCATACGACAGTGCCTCTAGCTGTTCTCTTTGAACTTCCCGTAGTTGTGAGTTTTTTGACATCTATCGGCATAATAACACCAGTATTTCTGACACGCTATAGACGCTATGCTTACTTTATTCTCTTGGTTTTGGCAGTTGTTTTGACACCAGCCGACTTTATTAGTGACTTGGCTATGACTGCTCCCTTAATCTTACTCTATGAAGTTAGCGTAACTCTTAGTAAGCTCATTTATAAACGTAAACAAAGAAAATATAAAGATAAATAGAAAGGAGATCTCATGGGAATTCTACGTGATATCGGAGCTCCAGGACTTATCATTATTGTCCTAGGAGCCCTCCTCATCTTTGGTCCTAAACGCTTGCCAGAACTCGGTCAATCTATCGGTAAAATGCTAGCCGAGTTTAAAGCAGCCGTAAATAAAACTGATGATGATAAAAAAGACGAAGAAGACAAGACTAAAGACTAAGATCTCTATCTAAAGGTTATCTTCAAGTTTCTTGACAATTCTAAGCTTTTATGACATAATACACTTGTATTGAATAGTAAGTCTATATCATAGGCAAGAAAAGACCCCAAGCTAACTTCCACATAAGCTCGGGGTCTTTTTTAGCACTATCTATCCTTGTTTAACCACTTGTCGATCAGACGAAGGATAACACCGACCACAATAGGTCCGATGATAGTTTTGAATAGTAAATCCATCATAGGCAAACTCACCTCCCTTCGTAGGCGGTGTCGAGGTGCCAAAGGATATTATATCATAGATTGAAAGAGATATGTTTAGTGAGTGATAGGAAGTATTAGTTAGAATGTAGGTTAATCATGCCAAACAAAAAATCAGCCTCTTGAGCTGATTTTTTTATCTTACAAACTGATACGTTTTTCTGTTTCAGCATCGAAGAAGTGACCTTTAGCAACGTTGAAAGTAAGGTTAACTTTTTCACCTGGATTATGGAAGTCACGCGCATCAACACGGGCAGCAAACTCAGTTTCCCCAAGTTTTAGGTAAAGCATTGTTTCTGCACCAAGAAGCTCTGAAACAACGACTTCAGCATCTACATTGGCATCTGGATAAACTTCTTGAACAATTGGACGGCTTGAAACATCTTCAGGACGGATACCAAAGATAACTTCCTTGCCTTGGTAACCTGTTTCTTTCAAGATTTTAGCTTGACCCTCAGAGATTGCAATATCCAAACCTTCAGAGTTAGTGATACGGTTGCCATCAACCTTAACATTGAAGAAGTTCATAGCAGGACTTCCGATAAATCCGGCAACAAATTTATTAGCTGGCTCATTATAAAGTTCTTGAGGGGTACCAATTTGTTCGATACGACCGATAGTACCAGAACCATCAGGATTTTTAGTAGAACTCATGATAACGATACGGTCAGAAAGAGTCATAGCTTCTGTTTGGTCGTGGGTAACGTAGATAGTAGTTGCACCAATATTACGAGTAATTTTAGCAATTTCAGCACGCATGGTCACACGAAGCTTAGCATCCAAGTTTGAGAGAGGTTCATCCATAAGGAAGACTTTAGCATCACGAACGATAGCACGTCCCATAGCTACACGTTGACGTTGACCACCAGATAGGTCTGCAGGCTTACGATCTAAGAACTCAGTCAAACCAAGGCTAGCAGCAGCTTCACGCACACGTTTGTCGATATCGTCTTTTTTATATTTACGAAGTTTAAGACCAAAGGCCATATTTTCATAAACAGTCATGTGAGGGTAAAGTGCATAGTTTTGGAATACCATGGCAATGTCACGATCTTTTGGTGATTTGTCATTAACCACTTCACCATCGATATAGAGTTTACCTTCTGTGATTTCTTCGAGACCAGCAACCATACGGAGAGTTGTTGATTTACCACATCCTGAAGGACCTACGAAAACGATGAATTCCTTGTCTTTGATATCGATACTGAAATCTTCGACAGAGTAGTGAGTTGCATTTGGGTATTTTTTGTAAATTTTATCCAGTTTAAGAGTTGTCATATCATTTATCCTTTATTATTTAACTGATCCGCCGGTTACACCTTCAACATAGTATTTCTGCATGAAGATAAAGAGAAGGGTGATTGGGATGGCGATGATAATAGCACCTGCGGTAAATGGAAGGAACCATTCATTGATAGCGTCTTGGTTAAGCATTTGATAGAGTCCAAGGGCAACCGTATATTTATCTTTAACGTCACCGAGGATAACAGATGCAAAGATGAAGTCTACCCAAGGTCCCATGAAGGCCATGAGGGCAGTGTAGACGATGATTGGTTTAGAAAGTGGCAAGGTAATCTTAGTGAAGATTTGAAGACGAGTTGCGCCATCAATCATTGCTGATTCAACCAATGAGTAAGGAATGGTATCAAAGAAACCTTTCGCAATGTAGAAACCTAGTGCAGCCCCAGCAGAATAAACCAAAACCAAAGATGTCAAGGTTTGTGTCAAATTGAGGGCCTTCAAAATGTAGTAGACCGCGATCATTGACATGAATCCAGGGAACATGTTAAGCACAAGTGCCAACTTCAAGAAGCCATTTCTGTGTTTGAATTTAATACGACTAAGTGAGTAGGCCATCCCAACGGTAATCAAAGTTGAGAGGATACATGTACATGTGGCAACGATGAAGGTATTGATGAACCATTTTCCAAATGGATAAGCATCGCTGGTAAACAGTTTAATGTAGTTATTAAAAGTGTAAGTCTTAGGGAAGAAGTAAGGAACCGCATTAGCTCCTTCACCACGGAAACTTGTAAGGAAGATCCAAATAATAGGAATCAACCAGATAACAGCTAGAACTGTCAATAGAATATAAGTACCAGTTAGGTAAAGATTTTTCTTACGTTTCATTATTTAGCAGCCCCTTCCTTGAATGAAGATGATCTTGTGTAGGCCAAGAGACTGAATGTTGCAGAGATGGCGAAAATCAAGATACCGATAACAGATGCCAAGTTGTAGTCTTTAGCGCTAACAGTCAGTTTGTAGAGCCAAGTTACCAAGAGGTCAGTTGAACCCGCTTGATAGTATTCAGAGTTAGTAGGTCCACCACCAGTAAGGAAGTAGATAACGTTGAAGTTATTGATATTACCGATGAATTGTTGAATCAATGATGGCGCCATGATCAAGAGAATTTGTGGGAAAGTGATGCTCTTGAAGATTTGGAATTTGCTTGCTCCATCAATTTCAGCAGCTTCAATCTGCTCAGTTGGCAAGTTCATGATGATACCAGTTGCAACCAACATTGTGAATGGAATACCAATCCACATATTAACAAAGATAATAGAGAACTTAGCCCAGAGAGGGTCAGTCAAGAATGGAATTGGTCCATTAGTGAGATGCAAGGTTTGAAGCAAACCATTCAAAGGACCATGGTCATTAAGGAAATTACGCATCAAAAGAAGGGATACGAACTGAGGAACGGCGATAGTGATAACAAAGAGTGTACGCCATACTTTCTTGAATTTAAGCCCCTTAGTGTTGAGCAAGAGAGCAAGGACAATACCGAAGAAGAAAGTTGTTGCTGTTGCAGCAACTGCCCAAATCAAGGTCCATGTCAAAAGTGGGAAGAAAGTACCAGCCATACGACCTTGCAAAACCTCACCAAAACTTGAGAAACCAACCCAGTCAAAGAGTGATTTAGGTGCTGGGTGATTGTGGTCAAAGTTAGTAAAAGCCAAACAGATCATGTAGATCAAAGGCAAGATTGTGAAGAGCAAAACTCCAATCAATGGTACAGTCATAAGTCCCATGTGAAAACGACCATCAGCCAAGGTCTTGAAGTCTTCGACAAAGTTAGGAACTTTACGTCCAGACTGTTTGAGAGCCATGAGATGACGAGCACTCTTAAGATTACACCAGTAAATATAAGCAAAAACTGCGCAGAAGATTAATGATGCAAGTCCAAAAATCAACAAGAGCATAGAGTTATCTCCAGCGACCTGAACAGTAAGCTTAACCCCATTAACCTCTTTAATAGCTTCACCTTGTTCTTGAGTCCCCAAGGTAATCATACCTTTAAGTGCAGGGATAATTTGGATAACGAAGGCTACTAAGAAGGCAATCTCAGAAAGGAGGAAGAGCAAACTTGGTGAACTGTTTGTTGACCAAGTTTGCCAATCCCATTACCAGAAAGGACAATTTGACATCCCATGTACCTTCTTTGAAGACCTGGCGCATAGGAGTTGTGTCGTAGATTGTTTGTGACATAGATATCTCCTCAGATAAATGTTTAATTAGTGATAGATAAAGAGGCTAGGAACCTGACCTGCCTCTTTACCTTCTCATAGTTAGGATTCTTATTTAGCTGCTGCCAAATCTTTATCAAATTGTTGTAATTTAGTAAGGAATTGGTCTTCCTTGATTTTACCGTTATATGCATCACTCATAAGAGCAGCATTTTCAGTCCAGAAGACTGACATTTGACTAAGTTTAGGCATAACAGTTGTGTACTGATCAGATGAACCCATAGTAATTACAGCTTGTGCAAGAGCATCCTTTTGAACAGCTTCAGAAGCTTGAACTTCTTTGTTAGCTGGGATGATGTGACGGTCTTCATTAGTGAATTGGTTATTTTGACTGTCTTTGCTTGTCAAAGCTTGTGCCAATTGGTAAGAAGCAGCGATACGTTCTGCGTTACCTTTAGATGGTGTTTGGTTAACTGCGTAAAGTTTAACACCCATGAAGGCTTTTTGTTGAACGTCTTGACCACCAATATTAACTGTTGGGTAAACAGCAACACCAAGATTGTCTTTACCAACAGCTTTAGCAGCTGCAGCGTAGTCCCATGGTCCTGATTGGAAAGCATCAACAGAACCATCTTCGAATTTAGCCATCATGTTAGCTGAATCGACATTGACAAATCCTTTATTGTCTTTTTGAGCTGCGATGAATTTAAGAACATTCACACCAGCTTCGTTACCCCAGTTAGTACCTTTCACATCTTCACCGTTAGGACCAAAGAGTGTGTCACCAACTGAAAGGAAGAGAGGAGCAGTTACATAAGCGTTAACTTCTTTCAAGTTGCTACCAAATTTAGCTTTAGAAGTGATTGTTTCGTATGATTTCACATCTTCTTCATTAAGTTTAGATTTGTTGTAGTATGTAACTTGTGTTTCGATACCATATGGGAAGGCGTAAGTTTTACCTTTGTATTGAGCACCTACAGCAGCTTGTTCAGTATCTTGCTCAGCAATTTCTTTTGAGTATTGCTCTGGAATTTCTTGGATAGCTCCAGCGTCTACCAATTTACCGAGTTGGTCATGTGGAAGTGAGAAGACATCTGCAGCAGTAGAAGCATCCTTAGTCAAGTTTTCTTGAGCATTTGGATCTTCCATTTCAACCATATCAACTTTATAACCAGATTTCTTTTCAAACTGTGCTACTGTATCTGAGTAAGATTTCTTAGCACCAGTTGGTACCCAAAGTTTCAAAGTCTTGCTATCTGAGCTTGAGCTCTTGCTTGAGTTTGACCCACAAGCTACCAAGAGCGATCCAGCCACAAGTAATCCAGCACTACCAAGTAATACCTTTTGCCATTTTTTCATTTCTATTTCCTCCAGAAATTTAGTTTACGATAAACATTATGCAACCGTTTCCACAATCTGTTAAGTATTTTATAAAAAATTTTTTAACTTTTTGCAAACGATTGCAAAAAATGTCCATCTAGTTTATAATTGTTCTTATAATTTTCGACTATAAATATATTTATAAGAATGAGAGGGACATAATGGCTACAATTAAAGATGTTGCTAAGAAGGCTGGTGTTAGCCCATCAACGGTAAGTAGGACTTTAAAAGATAATCCGGCTATATCAAAAGAAACTAAAGTTAAAGTAAGAGCAGCTATGGAAGAATTAGGTTATGTACCCAACTCAGCAGCACAAATGTTGGCAACAGGCTTAACTCATAGTTTAGGTGTGATTCTTCCTCCTTTAACTGACCGAGAAAATATCAGCCAGCCCTTCTATATGGAAATTCTAACAGCAATTAATGAAGAAGCTAGTTGTCATTCTCAGGTCGTTAGTATTGCTACGGGTGCTACGCTAGAGGAATTAGTTAAGCAGGTTGAGCTCATGCATCGTCAAAAACGGGCAGATGGCTTTATAATCCTCTATTCAGAAAAGAAAGATCCTGTTAAAGATTACCTATTAAAAGAAAAAGTACCCTTTGTAGTGGTTGGAGCAGCAGTAGATAATGAAAATAAAGTAACCTATATTGATAATGATAATAAGGAATTAGGACATGAAGCTGTAAATTACCTCCAGGCAAAAGGGCACCGAAAGATTGGTTTTATCACAGATGATCTTTTTGGACAAGTGGGGCAGGAACGTTATCAAGGGTATAAGCAAGCAGCAAACGAACAAAATTTGGATGTCTTACCTGAACTTGTCTTTTCAGCACGAACAATCGAGGATTTAAAGAAAGAATTGGAAAGATTTTCTCCGACAGCTTTGATTGTTAAGGATGACCTTATCGCCCTTCGTCTTATTCAATGGCTGAACAATCAAGGATTTAGAGTTCCTGAAGATTATGCTATTATTTCTTTCAATAATTCGACTTTTGCAGAAATCATGCATCCTTTCTTGACTACATTTGACATTAATATTCAGGCACTAGCTAGAGAAAGTGTTCAAAGCCTTCTAGGACTTCTAAAAGCAGCCAAGATTAAGTCACAAAAAGTCATTATTCCATTTGAACTTATAGAAAGAGAAAGTGTCCTAACTTATCCGTAATAGGTTAAGGAGTGTCCAAGTAGTTGGTTAGTAAAACGACCGACTACTTTTTTCTTTTGATAAGAATCCTATTTTTCCGAAATTCATTAGAAGTAATTATTAAAAAATTCTCTCTCGCAGTGTAAGCGCTTGTTTTGCGAACAATCATTCAAGAATAAATAAAAAAATTTTATTTTTTTGCTAAAAATTCTTGACTTATGCAAACGTTTGCATTATAATCATAAGTGTAAAAAATAATTTGAGGTAAACTTTATGAACAAACGAGCAAGCGGTGTATTGATGCACATCACATCACTTCCAGGTGACTACGGGATCGGATCTTTCGGTCAAGCAGCCTATGACTTTGTTGACTTCTTGAAAGAGACAAAACAAACTTACTGGCAGATCTTGCCACTTACTACAACAAGTTATGGGGATTCACCTTACCAATCATTCTCAGCGGTAGCAGGAAATACTCACTTTATCGATTTGGATTTCCTTATTCGTGACAAGTTTCTTACTAAAGCTGATGTTAAAGGCGCTGACTTTGGATCAGATCCAGAGTTTATCGACTATGCTAAAGTTTATGAAGCACGTCGCCCACTTCTTGAAAAAGCAGTCAAAGCAATCTTGGCTGACAAAAAAGAAGCTAAGAAGTTTGAAGCTTTCAAATCTGAAAATGCTAACTGGTTAGCAGATTATGCTGATTTCATGGCTATCAAAGAACACTTTGATAACAAAGCACTTCAAGATTGGGATGACAAAAAAGCAGTTAAACGCGATGAAGCAACTCTTGAGAAACTTCGCAAAGAACTTGCTGATGTTATCACATATCACCAAGTGGTACAATACCTCTTCTTTAGCCAATGGGCAGAACTAAAAGCTTATGCTAACAAAAATGGTATTCAAATCATCGGTGACATGCCAATCTACATTTCAGCTGATAGTGTTGAAGTTTGGACTCAACCACATCTCTTCAAACTAGACGCTGAATGTAAACCGCGTTACATTGCAGGAGTTCCACCTGATAACTTCTCAGCAACTGGTCAACTTTGGGGTAACCCAATCTATGCTTGGGATAAACACAAAGCTGAAAATTATGCTTGGTGGGTATTCCGTATTCAAGAATCATTTAAACTTTATGATTACTTGCGTATTGACCACTTCAAAGGGTTCTCTGACTTCTGGGAAATTCCTGGAGGTGATGAAACTGCTGAAAATGGTGAATGGGTTCCTGGACCTGGTTATGACCTTTTCAAAGTGGTTAAAGAAGAATTGGGTGATCTTAAAATCATTGCCGAAGACCTTGGTAACATTGATGATAAGACACGTAAACTTCTTGCAGACTGTGGTTACCCTGGAATGAAGATCGTTCAATTTGGATTCTACGATACTACTGGAAACAGCATTGACATTCCACACGTATACACACAACATTCAGTTGCTTACACAGGTACACATGATAACGAAGTAATCAACGGTTGGTACGACAACTTGACGCAAGAGCAACGTGATTATACTGATGCATACATCAACCGTCGTCAGGGTGAACCAATCACACGTGCTCTTCTTCGCACCCTCTTTGCTACTGTAAGCAACACAGCTATTGCGACTATGCAGGATATTCTTGATAAACCTGAAAATAGCCGCACAAACTTCCCTAACACAGTTGGTCAAAACTGGAAATGGCGTATGCTTCCAGGTGAAATCACTGTCGACAAGAAAGAATTTTTGACAGACATTACAGAAAGATATAATCGAGGTAATAACTAAAATGGCTACATTTACACAATATGTTGAAGCAAAAAACAAAAATCTTAAGGACCTTTCAAACGAAGAAATCTACTATCTTTTGTTGGAATTCGTAAAAGAAGCAGCTGCTCCAAAACCTAAAAACGATAGCAAACGTAAAGTTTACTATATCTCAGCTGAATTCTTGATCGGTAAACTTTTGTCTAACAACTTGATCAACTTGGGCATCTACAAAGATGTTAAAGCTGAATTGGATGTTGCTGGTAAATCAATCAGCGAAATTGAAGATGTTGAACCAGAACCATCTCTTGGTAACGGTGGTTTGGGACGTTTGGCTTCATGTTTCATCGATTCTATGTCAACACTTGGTATCAACGGTGAAGGTGTTGGTCTTAACTACCACTGTGGTCTTTTCAAACAAGTCTTCAAAGACAACAAACAAGATGCAGAGCCTAACTACTGGATTGAAGATCAATCATGGTTGGTACCAACTGATATCTCTTACGATGTTCCATTCAAAAACTTTACTTTGAAATCTCGTTTGGACCGTTTGGATATCTTGGGTTATAAGAAAGAAACTAAGAACTACCTTAACCTCTTTGACATCAATGGTGTGGACTACGATTTAATTGATAAAGGAATCACTTTTGATCAAGACGAAATCCAAAAGAACTTGACACTCTTCCTTTACCCAGATGACTCAACTCGTAAAGGTGAGCTCTTGCGTATCTACCAACAATACTTCATGGTATCAAACGCTGCTCAACTTTTGATTGACGAAGCTATTGAACGTGGATCTAACCTTCACGATCTTCCAGATTACGCTTACGTACAAATCAATGATACTCACCCATCAATGGTTATTCCTGAATTGATCCGTCTTTTGACAGAAAAACATGGATTTGAATTTGATGAAGCAGTGGCAATCGTAAGCAAAATGGTTGGTTACACAAACCACACTATCTTGGCTGAAGCCCTTGAAAAATGGCCTCTTGACTACCTTGAAGAAGTTGTTCCACACCTTGTTGTTATCATCAAAAAATTGGATGCTATCATTCGTGAAAAATTCGAAGATCCACGTGTTCAAATCATTGACAAAGACAAACGTGTTCACATGGCACACATGGATATCCACTTCTCTACAAGCGTTAACGGTGTAGCAGCACTTCACACAGAAATCCTTAAATCTTCTGAGTTGAAACCATTCTACGACCTTTACCCAGAACGCTTCAACAACAAAACAAACGGTATTACATTCCGTCGTTGGTTGGAATTCTCAAACCAAGAACTTGCTGACTACATCAAAGAATTGATTGGTGATGGTTACCTTACCGACGCAACTCAATTGGAAAAATTGGCTGCCTTTGCAGATGATCCAGCAGTTCACAAACGTTTGGCTGAAATCAAATATGATAACAAGTTGTCACTTAAACGTTATCTTAAAGCCAACAAAGGTATCGATCTTGATGAAAACTCAATCATTGATACTCAAATCAAACGTTTCCACGAATACAAACGTCAACAAATGAACGCTTTGTATGTCATCCACAAATACTTGGAAATCAAAAAAGGAAACCTTCCAAAACGTAAAATCACTATCATCTTTGGTGGTAAAGCAGCTCCTGCTTACGTTATTGCACAAGACATTATCCACTTGATCTTGTCGCTTTCTGAACTCATCAACAATGATCCAGAAGTAAGCAAATACCTCAACGTTCACTTGGTTGAAAACTATAACGTTACAGTCGCTGAACACCTTATTCCAGCAACTGATATCTCAGAACAAATCTCATTGGCTTCTAAAGAAGCTTCAGGTACAGGTAACATGAAATTCATGCTTAACGGTGCCCTCACTCTTGGTACAATGGACGGTGCCAACGTTGAGATTGCTGAATTGGTAGGACCAGAAAACATCTTCACGTTCGGTAAAGACTCTGATACAATCATCGACCTTTACGAAAAAGAAGGTTATGTATCACGTGATTACTACAAAAAAGATGCTAACATCAAAGCAGCTGTTGACTTTATCGTAAGCGAAGATCTTGTTAAACTTGGTGATAAAGAACGCTTGGAACGTCTCCACAAAGAACTTATCTCTAAAGACTGGTTCATGACATTGATTGACTTGGCTGAATACATCGACAAGAAAGAAGAAGTATACGCAGCTTACGAAGATCAAGATGCATGGAACAAAAAAGTTGTTTACAACATCGCTGAAGCAGGATTCTTCTCATCTGACCGTACAATCGAACAGTATGACAAAGACATCTGGCACACAAAATAAAAATCTAGTTGCATAGAAGGAAACAAGATCAGAAATGGTCTTGTTTTTTTTTTGCATGAAAAAAAACAGCCAATAGATAAATTAACTGTGTTTACATAAATTAAATTCTGTTAATTTAGGTATTGGTGCAATATATCATTCATATAGGCTTCTTTATTTGATGAATCATAAGTTTTAGATGTTGAGTATTTTAGATAATGGATTTCATTTTTTGCAGTTCTTGATTCTTCTTGTAGGTAAGAATCTGTAATGGTAATCTTAAAATCCTCGCTCTTACCTGTTAAATCAAGGCTCAGTGGGAAATTTGTAAACTTATCTGAGTAAAAGGCCATTTTATAAAAGTTATACCCATCACCTCTAAAAGAATTTAAATGAGGAAATTGTATATTGTACATGCCATCCCAATAATTTCCATACTCTCTAATATCGTAGTCATCGAAGAATTCCTGAATTCTTTCCTTGTTAGCAAAATCCTTATCAAAGGTAACAAAGGGAGCCTGCCAATCCCAGAGTGGGATGTCTCCTTCATTTCCGTAGATAATATAGCTTTGCATTTTTCCTGATTTAGGATTTTTCA
Organism: Streptococcus sp. HMSC064D12; assembly: GCF_001837205.1. Lineage (NCBI taxonomy): Bacteria > Bacillati > Bacillota > Bacilli > Lactobacillales > Streptococcaceae > Streptococcus > Streptococcus sp. HMSC064D12. The sequence goes on along the minus strand of NZ_KV831766.1, from coordinate 19,627 downwards.
ACTGAAAGTGGTATTTACTAACACCATCTTTGACAGCACCAGTTTGGTAGAGGGTATCACCAGGAACTATCATAAATAGGAAGTCCCTTAGATATAACTCGAAGTCGGCATCCATTGTTTTATCATGTAATCCAGGGAAGCGCTCAATCATTTGTCTGTAATTCTCTGCATTCGAACACCATTCTTCATCAAAACCCGGACCAACCTCAAAAACTTTACGGTCAAAATAGCGTTCATAACGGTCGAAAAAGTTTTCAGTAGAAGTCACCTGTCCAAATGGTAAAGTGATTTTGGTCTTATCAGTAAAAGTGATATGCAATAGAAGTCTGCGGGGATCAATTCCTTTATCGATATAATGGCCGACCTTATATGTAGACAGATTATCAGGGAAATCGTCTTTTCCGAAGTGGAAGACCTCTATCTCAATATCTTTGACAACTTTTCTTTGAGGTTTTATCTTCTCAACGCTGTAATTATAGGCCTTGTAATAGTAATTGTTTTTATCGTAGAGATAAGGCTTATAAGCTCTTTGGTAGGCATTATAGAGAAACATTCCAAGAGCAACAAAAAGAAGCAGAGTAAATGCTATTTTGACCTTTTTATTTATTTTACTGGTTAGCCTCGAGAAATAGAGACTTAATTTACTAGGATTTTGTAACATTCTAAAACTCCCCATATATTTTTTACTATTATATCATGAAAATCCTTATACCTAAGGCGTCTTCGTGTACTTTGTCACCGTTTTTCTTTATAATATAAGTATCACATTACAAGAGGAGACCTCATGAAATATATCGTAAACATATCAAATGATCCTGCCTATAATATTGCTTTGGAAGCCTATGCCTTTCGTGAATTGGTGAATGAAGATGAATTGTTCATTCTTTGGATTAACCGTCCAGCTATCATTGTTGGTAAACACCAAAATACCATTCAAGAGATTAACAAAGAATATACAGATGCTCATGGTATCAAGGTCGTTCGTCGTTTGTCTGGTGGTGGCGCTGTTTATCACGATTTGAATAACCTCAATTATACTATCATCTCTAACAAGGCAGATGAAGGTGCTTTTGACTTTAAGACTTTCTCTCAACCTGTAATCGCAACACTTGCTGATTTGGGAGTTAAGGCTGAGTTTACTGGCCGTAATGACCTTGAAATCGATGGTAAAAAGTTCTGTGGAAATGCTCAAGCATACTATAAAGGGCGTATGATGCACCATGGTTGTTTGCTCTTTGACGTTGATATGTCCGTTCTTGGCCAAGCCCTCAAAGTCAGCAAAGACAAAATTGAATCAAAAGGTGTTAAATCTGTACGTGCTCGTGTGACAAACATTGTAGACGAATTGCCAGAAAAAATCACTGTAAATGAATTCTCAGATAAAATCTTGGAAAAAATGAAGGAATTTTACCCTGACATGACTGAATACGTCCTTTCTGAGGATGAATTAGCTAAAATCCAAGAGTCTTATGAGAAGCAATTCAATACTTGGGACTGGACATACGGTCAATCACCAGAATACACAGTAGAACGTAATGTTCGTTATCCAGCTGGTAAAATCTCAACCTATGCCAATGTTGAAAATTCTATCATTAAATCTGTTAAGATTTATGGAGATTTTTTTGGTATCGGGGATGTATCTGATATTGAAGAGTTGCTGGTCGGTGTACCTTACGAGTACGAAGATGTCTTGGCTAAACTTAAAACCATTGACACAACGCATTATTTCTCACGTATGACAACCGAGGACGTTGCAAAAGCTATCGTAGCTTAATCATTGTTTGAACAATCTGGAAAACTCCAGGTTGTTTTTTCTTGTGAAAATTTCTATAAGTAAATAATACGCTATAAAGATTTTTAAAAGTCAAAGAACAATAAAGCTATTTTTATATGGGGTCAGAAACTTAGTTTATGATTGATTTAGTGTAGTATTTTGTATATCTGAATAATAAACCTATAAAGCCTCTAAGAGAAAAAACCTCACAACATCTTTCCGAAAAACTGTAATTTTCTTGAAAGAAAGATAAGGGTGTGATATACTTCTATTAAGTAATTTTGGAGAAAAAACAAATGAAACGTGAACTCTTACTCGAAAAAATTGAGGAATACAAATCTCTAATGCCCTGGTTTGTTCTGGAGTATTATCAATCTAAACTATCGGTACCGTATTCTTTTACAACCTTATACGAATACCTTAAGGAATATAAACGCTTTTTTGATTGGTTGATTGACTCAGGTATTTCAGATGCTGATGATATTGCCTCAATTGACATCAAAACCTTGGAAAATCTAACTAAAAAAGATATGGAGTCATTTGTCCTTTATCTACGTGAACGTCCATCTTTGAATACCTATTCCAAGAAACAAGGTGTCTCTCAAACGACCATTAATCGCACACTTTCAGCTCTATCTAGTCTCTATAAGTATTTAACCGAGGAGGTCGAGGGTCCTGACGGTGAGCCATATTTCTATCGTAACGTTATGAAAAAAGTTTCTACTAAGAAAAAGAAAGAAACTCTAGCTGCACGTGCTGAGAATATCAAACAGAAACTCTTTCTTGGCGATGAAACCATGGAATTCCTAGATTATGTAGAAAATGAATACGAAGTCAAGCTTTCAAATCGCGCCAAATCTTCGTTTTATAAGAATAAAGAACGTGATTTAGCTATCATTGCCTTGCTGCTGGCTTCAGGTGTTCGACTTTCCGAGGCCGTTAATCTGGACCTTAAAGATATCAATCTAAAAATGATGGTCATCGACGTCACTCGAAAAGGTGGCAAACGGGACTCAGTTAATGTAGCAAGTTTTGCAAAGCCCTATCTTGAAACTTATCTCAGTATACGTGATAAACGCTATAAGGCTGAAAAGCAAGATGTTGCCCTCTTTTTAACGGAATATCGAGGGGTCCCAAACCGTATTGATGCTTCAAGTATCGAAAAGATGGTTGCCAAATATTCTCAGGATTTCAAGATACGTGTGACTCCCCATAAACTACGACATACTTTGGCAACACGCCTTTATGATGCTACCAAGTCTCAAGTTTTAGTTAGTCACCAACTTGGCCATGCTTCTACTCAGGTTACCGATTTATATACGCATATTGTTAATGATGAGCAAAAAAATGCTCTAGACAATTTATAATTAGCTATTCCAACCATTCCTATTTGGAGTGGTTGTTTTTATTTTACATAAATTTAATTATGCTATATCCTTTTTCTTATTCTTTTAAGCACATAACTATATTTATGTAAACTACTCTACACAAAAAAACAAACTCTCCTTCATGGAAAGCTTGTTTTTCTTATTAATAATCTTTAAGAGCAGATTCAACGGCTGCTTTTTCTTTTTCAATCAAGTTTACTCGTGCAGCAATTGTCTTAATTCCCATTAAGATATTACGTTCCAAGGCTTTATCACTTGTTTGTGGCTCGAAGAAAGCAATATATTGATCAAGACGTTCTTGCGTTTTAAAGATTGATGCTGGGATATTAACAAAGCTATCAAAGCTCATATCACCACCAAGGGCTGCTTTAATCCAATCCCAGTTATCTTTTGCCCAGTTCCAAACGGTTTCTTGAGCAAATGATTTGCTGAGGAAATTCATATACCAGAGGTACAAGTCTTGAGGTTTAACGACATGTTTGTCTTTAAGCTGACTTAACACGTAGTCGAGGCCTTCTTGATTTTTAAGGTATGAAACTGCTTGAGTTAATTGACGACGGAAGTTACTATCATTTGTTGTGACGTATGCGTTGACATAGTCCTCAACAAGGGTAAGACTGTCTTCTTGTTTCATTTGGTTAATGAGGACAAGACCACGGACACTTGCAGGGATGCTTTCAATGTTTTCTTTATGAGCTTGGAAAACACTTGCAGCTGCAAGGACTGCTGGTTGATAGTCTGCTTGAATCAAGTAGCTTAGTGCCGTTTGACGAACCATTTCATCTTCATCTGACTCTCCATCCTTGGCATCGAAACCAAGACGTTCAAAGTCATTTTGGAATTGACGACGTACCAAAGCCTTGTAGTGTACTTCTGCTTCTGTATCCTCATCGATAAAGCGTTTCAAACCAGCGAGGATTTGAGACTTAGCTTGTGCAATTAAGAAACTTTCTTCTTTTTCGACAAGATCAAGAAGAGCCACTAGGCTTGCATAGGAGATACGGCCACTTTCAGCAAGAAGACGACGTTCTTGCAAAATTTGAAGTTTACTTACAGTATCAAGGTTAGCAAATTCCTCTAAGAGTTGGTCCAAGAGTTGTCCTTGGTAGTCTGTGATGTAATGTGCCGTATTTGCTGTATTAAGGCGAAGAGCTCCATTATTTTCAGCAGCAATCTGGCTATAATTTGGAATCTCAATACGCTCTTCTGAGAGTGTGTCTGGAAGTCCTTTCCAGTTTGTGTTCAATGGAATTTCCCAAAGACGCCCTTTATCTTCATGTTCGCCAATGAAGAATTGTTTTTGACTAAGAATAAGAGTGTCATCAACAACTTCTGCACTAACAACAGGGTAACCTGGTTGCTCCAACCAAGTATCCATGAAACTAGAGACATCTTTACCAGAAGCATCAGAGAGTGCATTCCAGAGGTCACGTCCAATAGTGTTGTTGTACTGGTGTTTTTCGAAGTAAGCTTTAAGTCCTTTGGCAAAGGCTTCGTCACCTAACCAACGGCGAAGCATATGCATGAGACGGCTACCTTTGGCATAAACGATAGCACTATCGAAGAGGGTGTTAATCTCATCTGGGTGATTAACTTCCATGTGGACAGACTGAACACCATCTGTAGCATCACGCTGGAGGGCATGAGGTACACCAGTTGTTTGGAAATCTTCAAAGATGTTCCAGCTTGGTTCAATAGCATCTACTGAAACATACTCCATCATATTGGCAAAGCTTTCGTTAAGCCAGAGATCATCCCACCATTTCATCGTTACAAGATTACCGAACCACTGGTGAGCCAATTCGTGGGCAACCACAAGAGCTACTTGTTGACGACTTGCAGCTGAGCTATTTTCGTCTACTAGTAGGTAAACTTCACGATAGGTAACAAGTCCCCAGTTTTCCATGGCACCTGCTGAGAAGTCAGGAAGCGCGAGATGGTATGACAATGGGATAGGATACTTAACTTGGAAGTAGTCTTCGTAGAAATCAATGACACGAACCGCAATATCAAGGGCAAAGTCAACGCTGTTTTCAGCTTGTGCAACTGTAGCGAAGACACCAACTTCAGTTCCGTTTTGTGTTTTCGCTGTCTTACCTTGAAGAGCTCCAAAACCAAAGGCAAGGAGGTATGTAGACATACGAGGGGTTGTCTCAAAAGTCCAAACCCCAGTTTCTTCACGCAAATGGCTATTGATTTCAGGCATATTTGACAAAGCGATATCGCCTTTTTCAGCATCAAATTTCAATGAGAAATCAAAAGTAGCTTTGGCTTCTGGTTCATCAACAGATGGGAAGGCTTCACGCGCAAAATGAGATTCAAATTGCGTTGAAATAATTTCTTTTTTCTCACCATTGTAGGTGTAATATGATGGGTAAATCCCTGTCATATTATCTGTAATACGACCAGAGAATTCAATGACAAGCGTCAAAACACCGGTCTCTGGAAGTTCAATATGGAAGGCTTCGTTAGCATCATCCATTTGGAAGTTCAATGATTCATTATCCAAGAGAACGGAACTAATGGTAAGGTCTTTTTGGTGAAGGGAGATATGGTTATCAAGGGCTTCACCTGTGATGGCAACATTCCCTGTAAAGGTCTTTTCAGAACGATTAATGTCCAAGAAAAGATTGTAGTTTTCAGGGATGAAACTTTCGATAAAACGAGCAACAGATGCTGTCATACGTATATACTCCTAATCTAACTTTTCGTATCGAAACAGACTGACATATGTTTCGATATCAGACTCTTTTGCAAAAGAAAAGGGTCTGAATTATTCAATACAGACCCATTATAACATAGATTGGAAGCTTTGCCTACAGTTCAATGATTTTACCAGATTTGAGGTAGACAACCCACTCGCAGAGATTGCGGGCATAGTCACCGATACGTTCCAAATACATAAGTACTTGGAAATATTCTTTGGCAGCGAAGGCAGCATCTGGATTCTTACGAACACCTTCTACTGTCATAGCTTGAATATCACGGAAATAGTTATCAATGATTTCATCTGAAGCTGCGATTTCATAAGCGCGTCGTTCGTCACTGTTCAAGTAAACATCTAGAGCATCTTCGACCATGTGGCGGACTGCTTTCCCCATTTTCTTGATTTCAGCTTCAATTTCAGTTAGACGCTCTTCACCTTTAATGCGGATGGTTGCTTTAGCGATAGCAACGGCATGGTCACCCATACGCTCAACGTCGCTAGATGCTTTAAGTGCGGTGATAACTGTACGCAAATCACTTGATACAGGTTGCTGTAGAGCAATAATTTCAAGTGATTTTTTCTCAAGTTTGGTTTCGTAGTTATTGACGATTTCGTCATTTTCAATGACTTCCTTAGCCAAATCACGGTCATGGCTGATAAAGGCACGTACAGCTTTCTTAAGCTGAGCTGCAACCTCTGTACCCATAGCGTAAAATTGGTTGTGGAGTTTTTCTAATTCTTCTTCGAAGGGAGTTCGTAACATCATAATTTTTTTAGTAATCTGTCCTTTCTTAACCGAATTTACCGGTAATATAATCTTCAGTTTCTTTATGTTGTGGATTTAGGAACATGTCTTTCGTTGATGAATACTCGATGAGCTCTCCATCAAGGAAAAAGGCTGTTCGTTGTGAGATACGACTTGCCTGCTGCATAGAACGAGTGACTAGCAACAAGGTGTATTGTTCTTTAAGGTTATATAGGGTCTCCTCAATCTTACCAGCGGAGATAGGGTCGAGGGCAGACGTGGGTTCGTCAAGAAGGATAACCTTTGGAGACGTGGCAAGGACCCGTGCAATACAGACACGTTGCTGTTGCCCTCCTGAAAGTTCAAGTGCTGAGTCATGGAGACGGTCTTTAACCTCTTCCCAGATTGAAGCACCCTTTAGTGATTCTTCTACTGCTTGATCAAGAACAGCCTTATCTTTGATACCATTGATACGAAGGCCATAAACCACGTTTTCATAGATAGACATTGGAAAAGGATTGGGTTGTTGGAAGACCATTCCGATTTCTTTACGGAGTTCAACGGTATCTGTTCGAGGACTGTAGACATTGTGACCGTTGTATGAAACAGCACCAGTAAGTGTCCATTCGGGATTTAAATCTCCCATTCGGTTGATAGAACGGAGCAAGGTTGATTTTCCCGATCCTGAAGGACCGATAAGAGCTGTGATTTCATTTGGATAGAAATCCATTGTCACGTTATTGAGGGCTTTTTTCTTATTGAAATACACCGATAAATCATTGATTGAAATGATTGGTTCAGTCATAAGTGCTCCTTTCTATCCAAAACGTCCTGATACATAGTCATTAGTTGACTGTAGGGCAGCATCTTGGAAGATTTTCTTGGTTTCATCATATTCGATAAGATCACCAAGGTAGAAGAATGCTGTATAATCACTAGCACGCGCTGCCTGCTGCATATTGTGCGTCACGATGATAATAGAGTAATCTTCCTTAAGTTCGAACATGGTCTCTTCTAGCTGCATAGTAGCTACAGGGTCCAGTGAAGCTGCAGGCTCATCCATGAGGAGAATCTGCGGTTTCACAGCAATAGCTCTTGCAATACAAAGACGTTGCTGCTGACCACCAGATAGAGTAAAGGCAGATTTATGGAGATCATCTTTAACTTGATCCCAAAGTCCTGCTTGCTTAAGTGATGTCTCAACGATCTCGTCCAAAGTTTGCTTATCTCTGACACCCTTACGTTCGTGAGCAAAGGTAATGTTTCTGTAGATAGACTTGGCAAATGGATTTGGACGTTGGAAAACCATTCCAATATGTTTACGCATTTCATAAACATTGATATTACTTGCATTGACATCGACGCCTTGATAAAGGATTTGTCCAGTAACCTTAGCAATATCAATCGTATCATTCATACGGTTTAGGCTACGAAGAAAGGTTGACTTCCCGCATCCTGAAGGCCCAATAAGAGCCGTAATTTTATTTTTCTCGAATTGCATGTCGATACCTTTGATGGCTTCTTTTTGACCATAATAGACATGCAAGTCCTTTGTTTCAAGAGCGAGCTCCTTCTCTGGGAAGGTGATAATATGACGCTCGTCCCAATTGTATTTTGTCATGATAACTCCTTTAAGCGGATGTTAATTTCTTATGGAGGTAAGCTCCCAAACGACGTGCACCAAAGTTGAAAATCAAAATGAAAATCAAGAGTACTGCTGCTGAACCAGCAGATACTGCAGTGGCGTCAGGTGTCGTACCTTCTGAGTTGACCTTCCAGATGTGAACAGCAAGTGTTTCTGCTTGGCGGAAAATCGAAATTGGACTAGAGATGCTAAGCGGATTCCAGTCGCTCCAATTAAGTGCTGGTGCAGATTGACCTGCTGTATAGATAAGCGCTGCTGCTTCCCCGAAAATACGGCCAGAAGCAAGAACGATACCAGTAACAATACCAGGCAATGCCTCTGGAACCACAACGTGTAAGATCGTTTCCCATCGAGACAAGCCTAGAGCTAGCCCAGCTTCACGTTGGGTATGGTGGACTGTTCGCAAACTATCTTCAACCGTACGAGTCATTTGTGGTAGGTTAAAGACCGTTAAAGCCAAGGCACCAGATAGGATTGAAAACCCATACTGGAATTGGACAACGAAAATCAAGTAACCAAAGAGTCCGACAACCACTGAAGGTAGTGAAGAAAGGATTTCAATACAGGTACGAACAAAGTTGGTAAGTCGTCCTTTTTTAGCATATTCTGATAAGAAGATCCCAGCTCCCATTGAAAGAGGCACAGAAATAATCAGGGTAATAACCAAAAGGAAGAATGAATTGTAGAGTTGAACCCCAATTCCTCCACCAGCTTTGTAAGATGATGATCGACTAGTCAAGAATGACCAGCTGATATGTGGTATCCCGCGAACCAAGATATAGAGAATCAAGGCTGCCAGGATTGTTACAATAATGCCAGCAATCACATAGAGTGTGCCGATGGCAATTTTATCAATTTTTTTAGCGTTCATAATTTCTCTTTCTCTCACGGGTAATGAATTTCACCAACATATTGAAACCAAGACTCATCAATAAGAGAACCAAGGCGAGAGACCAAAGGACATTGTTTGAAACAGTACCCATGACTGTATTCCCGATTCCCATAGTCAAGACAGATGTCAATGTTGCTGCTGGTGTCGTTAAAGAAGTTGGAATCACTGCGGAATTTCCGACAACCATTTGGATGGCAAGAGCCTCACCAAAGGCACGGGCCATACCAAAGATAACGGCCGTGAAAATACCTGGTTTAGCCGCATTAAGTGTCACACGCCAAATCGTTTGCCAGCGTGTAGCCCCCATGGCAAGACTAGCTTCACGGTAGTGACGAGGCACTGCACGAAGCGTATCTGTTGTCATAAAGGTTACGGTTGGTAGAATCATGACGAACAAGACAAAGGTACCTGAAAGAATACCAAACCCTGTGCCACCAAAAATTAAGCGAACAAATGGAACCACGATTTGGAGACCAATGAAACCATAAACAACAGATGGAATCCCAACCAAAAGTTCAATAGCTGGTTGTAAGAATTTAGCCCCTTTCGGAGAAATTTCAGTCATAAAGATGGCTGCTCCAATGGCAAATGGCGTTGCTACCAAGGCTGAAAGCAAGGTCACTACGAATGACCCTAAAATCATTGGAAGAGCTCCGAACTTGCCTTCAGATGGCGACCAATCGCCACTAAAGAGAAACTCGATCAAGCTAACTTTATTAACAAAGAAAGTCGCTAGCCCTTTTTGAGCAACGAAAAGTAAAATCATGGCTACGATAAAAACAATCAAAGCTAGGCAAAGGAAAGTGATTGTTTTACCAAACTTCTCGAGGCGTGAATTTTTAGAGGGTGATGTTAATTGTTTCACCAATTCTTCATTTTTCATGCTTACTCCTCACTCTTCTTTGAGACTTTACCATCAGCATCCTTTGTAACTTTCATGCTATGGATGGAAATGTAACCCATTTTTGCGACGACATTTTCTTGGACTTCGTCACTCATCATGTAATCTAAGAATTGTTTGGTATAGCTATCCGGTTTTCCCTTGGTATACATATGCTCATAAGACCAAATCGGCCAATCGTTAGTTGCAACATTTTCAGCTTTTGGTTCAAATCCATTTAACTTCAATGTTTTAACAGAATCATCAAGGTAGGCAAATGATAGGTATGAAATAGCACCTGGTGTCTGAGCAACGATTGACTTAACCATACCATTAGAATCTTGCTCTTGGGTACGGATTGGTGATTTACCGTCCATAATCACTGCATCGAAAGTTGCGCGTGATCCTGAGCTGGCTGCACGGTTAATAATAGTGATCTCAAGGTCTTTACCACCAAGCTGTTTCCAGTTTGTGATTTCCCCAGTGAAAATCTTGCGAAGTTGTTCGCTTGTCAAGTTATCTACGGAAACTTCCTTGTTTGTAATCACTGCAATTCCTGCAATGGCAACTTGATAGTCAACAAGCTTACTGGCATCGATTCCAGATTTTTCCTCGGCAAAAAGGTCACTGTTACCAATTTGGACGGCACCGGATTGTACCTGAGAAAGTCCAGTACCAGAACCGCCACCTTGGACGTTAACGATATTCTCAGGGTTCTTTTCAGCGAACCCATCTGCTGCCGCCTCCACTAAGGGTTGAAGGGCCGTAGAACCAACGGCTGTAATGGACTGGCCACGGTCAATCCAAGAGGCACAGCCAGTTAAGACTAGCATGGCCATTGCTAGTGACATAATCACTGCAAGGACTTTTGTTTTTTTCATTTTTGTCCTCCGACATTTTGTAACTTAAGTAAGATAGTGTCTTATATATATGCTGTAAAAAGACATCTATCTAATTATACCAAGTATAAGATAATTAAGTCATATTAAAGTTTGATTACAGGCCCTTATACATGGAATCTCAATCCCTTAGGATAGTAGTTTTTAACCGTGTTTCCAACGATTTTGGCAAATCCAAATCCATTGCCATCCACTAAAAGCTGATACCAACCGTTTGGTTGCGCTTGATCTAGAGTGACCACATTACCAGAAACATATTGGGCAAACTGGTCTTGAGTTAGCTCTATACTTGAAACAGCTTCATCTGAGGTTAATGCAATTCCAAGCGCAAAACTTGGTTCGAAACGTTTTTTCTTGAAGACACCAAGATGCAGTCCATTACGAGCGATTTTAACTTTAGAAAGGTCAGGAAGTCCCTTAGGAAGCAGGTAGAGATTGTCCCCAAAAACTTGGAGTAAACCATCTAGATCAGTCTTAAGGTGTTTTTTTGCAAAATCTTCCCAAAGTTGCTTCTGCTCCTTGTTTAGGTTAGATTTTCCCTCTTTGATACGTGCCTGCTCAGCCACGCGCTTATCCTGGAATTTTGCCACAAACTGGCCTTCACCTTTGAAATGGTGCGGATACATTCGAGCTGTTTCTGGAAAATCAATCCCACCTCTCATGCCATTCCATTTAGGGATTTCTACTAATTCAAGATCAGGGTAATTTTCTAAAATCCAAGCGACAACACCTTCGTTTTCCTCAGGAGACCAGGTACAGGTTGAGTAGATCAATTGTCCACCAGGAGCGAGCATCTTCAAACCGTCTGACAAGATATCCTTCTGCAATTGTGCCAGTTCACTAGGATATTCCTTGTGCCAATATTGGATGGCATCAGGATCCTTGCGGAACATTCCTTCGCCAGAACAAGGTCCATCAAAGACAATCGTATCAAAGTAATTTTTGAAAACTTTGGCTAGTTTATCAGCTGACGTGTTAGTCACAACAACATTTCTCGCCCCAAAACGTTCTATGTTTTCAACCAGAATTTTGCTACGCTTTGGATTGATTTCATTACTGACGAGCAGTCCTGTATTGTCTAAGTAGCTTAGAAGATGAGTAGACTTTCCGCCTGGAGCAGCTGCCAAGTCTAAGACTCGACTTCCCTTGGCCGGAGCTGCCACTTGAGCAACCATTTGAGCAGCTGGTTCCTGAGAATAAACCAAACCAGTTGCATGATCGGCAGATTTTCCAGAAATTTTACCGTAATGGCCCCAAGGTGTTTCAGGAATGGCATCAGGAAAGTCCTTCTGTTGCTTTTTCAGAGGGTTGGTACGGTAGGCGGACACGGCTTCTTGATCAAATGATGCAAAGAATTCCTCTGCTTCATCTCCAAGGAGCTTATTATATTTTTCTATAAAGTCTGATGGAAATTGCATAGTTTCCTTTCTATCAAAAAACTGGACTAACCAAAAGAACTTACTGTTCTGATTTGTCCAGTATGGTTTTTTGTTTTAAATTAATTTTCTGAGCCCATAATATCCTTGATTTCTTCAAGTCTGTCTTTGGGCACAAGCATTACAGCTTGACGACTAGAATAATCCAGTGGTTCTCCGGTAATGGTCTCAAGGTGATAACCCAATTTTTCTCCCATAATACTTGCTGCAGCATAGTCCCATGGGTAAATAACTGAAAAGTAAGCTAAAATTTGACCAGATAGGACTTTTGACATGCTTAAACCGGCACCACCGTAGACACGAACACCTAAGGTCTTATCAATAAGGTCTTTTAAGCCGTGAAAATTTTTAGCATACATGGCTCCATTGCTAGCGACTAGGCAGCGGTCTAATGGGCGACTTTTATAGGCTGGAAGCAATTTGTCATTGCAATACACATCAAACTGGCCACCACCATAGAAAAGTTGATCAGCCATGACGTTATAAATGAGACCAAATTTTCCTTGCCCATCTTCATAGTAGGCAATCATCACACAAAAATTATCTTGTTGGACAATAAAATTGACCGTTCCATCAATTGGATCCAAGACCCAGACGTTTCCATCCTTGATATTATGCACCAAGCCATTTTCTTCAGCGAAAATATTGTCTGAAGGAAAGGCAGATTTAATACGTGCCACGAGTAAATCTTGTGTTTGTTTATCAATATTAGTGACTAAATCATCAAAAGCTGTTTTTTCTTCGACCGTGATTGTTTTACTTAAACTTTCTTTAATAAAAGCACCAGCTTCTTTGATGATTTCTTTGGCGAAAATCAGTTTATTTTCCAAGTGATACAAATCCTTTATCTTTTGCTTTAGCAGCTTTGACAGCTTGATAGGTTGAAAAACCGCTAGCTTCTTCAAAGGCCTTGTCTAGTTGCTTTTCAGGAGCTTTGCCTGGGACAACGGTTTTAAATGCCTTATAGGCTTGCAAGAGTTGGTCACGGTCAACCTTGCTCTCGTATGCTTTTTCTACCTGACTCAAAAAATGAAGCACTGTGGTGATTTCCTCAGTGCTCCATGATGGATCGAGTGGGTAGGAATAATTTCCTTTAGTCATTGTTACCCTCAATTTCAGCTCGAATGGTCGCTTGACGCAATTCTTGCTTTCTATAATCACGAGGCAAAAAGGCACGAATTTCATCTTCGTTGAAACCGATTTGCATGCGTTTGTTGTCCAAAATAATAGGTCGACGAAGAAGATTTGGATATTCAGAAATCAGTTGAATGAGTTCCTTGATGGTCAGATCATCCACATCGATATTCAGCTTCTGAAAGACTTTTGAACGGGTTGAAATGATATCTTCAGTACCATTTTCCGTGTAAGACAAAATCTTCATCAACTCATCGTGAGTTAATGGGCTCGTGATAATATTGTGTTCGTCAAAAGCAACTTCATGATTGGTCAACCAAGCTCGTGCTTTCCTACAGCTGGTGCAGCTAGGTGATAAAAATAAAGTTACCATGCAAACACCCCTTTCACTTTAACATTCCTAATCATTATACATTATTTGATTAGTTTTGGCTACGCTTTCTTAAAATTTTTCCGCGATTTTTTTATCGGCCTCCAGTTGAGCACATAGTTCGTCTATATTATTGAACTTAATCATATCACGAATATAATCCAGCCAAAAAACTTCAATTGTTTTTCCATAAATATCGCCTTCAAAATCAAAGATATTGGCTTCAAGACGGAGTTCTGTTCCCCCAAAGGTAACGTTTTTACCTAGGCTGGTCATGGAACGATAGCGTTTGCCATCGATCACAACATCGGCTACATAGACACCATCAGCAGGTAGGAATGTTCTGTCGATTGGTGCTAAATTAGCAGTTGGAAAACCAATGGTACGACCACGCGCATCACCATGTACCACGATGCCACGTGTCGAGAATTCGTGGCCAAGAAGTTTATTGGCTTCTTTAACCTTGCCTTCTCGTATCAATTGACGGACACGTGTTGACGAAATCTTTTCACCATCGCTTTGTTGCTCTTCAATGACATGGACATTACCAGAAAAATTGCGGGCTAAATAGTCCGCATCTGTTCGATGGTGTCCAAACTTGTAATCAAAGCCTACAACAACCTCTTGAGCTTTTAAACGCTTAATATAGCGGGCAATGAAATCATCTGAACTCGTTCGGGCAAAATCACTATTGAAATCTGTTAAATAAAGCTGATCTGTTCCATAGGCTTCAAAAAGATCACAACGCCTTTGAGGTGCTGTAATATGCAGAAGGAGATCATCTGTATACCGTTGAAAAGTCAGTTGAGGACTTTCATTAAAGGTAAGGACAGCTACTTCAAGCTGTTTGTCGTCAGCAATCTGGCGCGCCTTATCAAAAAGGACCTTATGACCACGATGAAGCGCATCGAAATAGCCTAAGACAAGGACTGTATCCTTTTCCTGATGGATATCTTTATAATCGTTAATAGAAGTTATTTTCATTGACTTAATACTTTTCTAGGTTTATAAACTTGATTTCGCTTTTCCATGATGGCTAGAACTTTGTCTCCTAAAAAGGCCGCAACCAATGGTTCTTGGCTATCAATAGCAATAAAGCGACCAAATGAGATTTCTTTAGCATCATCTTCAGTAACCTGTACTGCTGGCAGATCCTGAACACCGAATTCGATGGGAAGGAGGAAGGATGTATCCCCTGCTTCTACCATTTCTGAAATTTGTGAGAGTGTTAGTGCCTTATCTAAGGTTAGACCAGCTGAGGCTGTTCGACGAAGAGCAGACATATGACTCGCGTAGCCGAGTTTAACACCAAAATCGACAGATAAGGTACGGACATAGGTTCCCTTGCTACAAGCAACACGGAAGGTGAATCTCGCAGTGTCGTTTTCTAGCTCGATGGGTGAGGTACGGACAAATTCGGTAATGGTCACTTGACGTTGTGGACGTTCTACTTCTTCTCCAGCGCGTGCGTACTCATAAAGTTTCTTTCCGTTGACCTTAACTGCTGAATACATAGGGGGAATTTGTGTGATTTCTCCCTCAAAACTGGCCATTGCTTTGTCAACGGCTTCTTCATCAAGCTCTGTTACTGGAGTGGTTTGGACGATTTCTCCACTAGCATCCTCGGTAGTTGTCGAAAAGCCAATGGTAATTTCTCCCTCATAGACTTTCCCTGCTTCAGTCATGTATTCAATAACACGAGTAGCTTTTCCAACCGCTATAGGTAGAACACCAGTCACATCAGGATCGAGAGTACCACCATGTCCGATTTTTTTCTCCTGTAATATTTTGCGTAGTTTAAATACAGCATCATGACTGGTCATTCCAGCCTCTTTTTTTAGATTAATAATTCCTGAAATCATACTTTTAATTATATCAAAAGCAATCCTAAAGAGCTAGGTAGAAACATAAAGAGGCAGAGAGCAAAGTCTCTAACCTCTTGAGTATTATAGTCATAAGCAATTGCAAGACTGCTAGCTTTTTAATCAATGTCTCTTTTAAGATCGCTTTCTAGTTCAAAGAAAGGTTGAATATCTTGCACATACTCTAGGACACCTTGAAAGTCTCCCTTGTCATCTCTAACAGCTGCATAGGTAACATAGACGAATTTTCCTAAACGTTCAGATTTGAACCACATTGGAACTTGGTCACGCTCTCCACTTCTTAGTAATTCAAAGATTTTCTTGACCTTATCAAGCACTTTTGGCGGATGACAAAGTTCAACGTTTCGTCCAATTTGGCTAGGTGTTCGTTTAAAAACCATTTCATTGGCGGAAACATTATCATTATAGTATTGGAAGATATCGTCTTTATTGACGAAAGTGATTTCCAAAGGAAGATGATTGAGGATGAGATTGGCCTGCTCCACAGAAAGATAACCATTGCCAAAAGGTTGCGTTGTTTCTCTATCTACGACAGTTTCAGTTTTTGGTTTTGGGGTGAAGCTGATGGTGAATTGCCCTTCTGGGGTTTCAATAATTCGGGTATTGCCCGTATGTGCGTCAGTGCTCAGACCTGACTGTTCTTGCGATGTTTCCGTATTGTCTTTCTTAAAACGCTCACGCTTAGGTTTCCAGACGGCTGTAGGTTTTATAATTGCATAGCCATAGGCATCACTTTCTTCGGCAATTGAAAGCCAATCATCCTGCGTGAAGGTTTCAAGCAGAATCATAAGTAAGATAGCTTCTTCCTTGAAAATCATGGCTTCAAATTCTTCTGAGAAAGCTTCAAAGAACTTTGAAAATTCTTCTAAATCAGCATCTGGAAGTTCTTTTAGTTTAGCTTCTGCCGCTCTAAAAAGTTTTCGGATATCATCGTCTACTCCCCACATAACCTTTGGAGGAGAATCATGACCATAACGCTCCATTATTGGAAAGAAGAGCTTTTCTTTACGTGTGTAATGGTTATGGAATTGTCCCAATAAAGACATCTGATGTTTAAGTCCATTGACTAGGTCAGATTTAAAGTCTTCATTTTCAGGCTTACTGATATTTTCTATGATACGTCGGATACGGAGAATAGCTGAACGTAGGGCTAAATTCTCTTGTTTAAAGACATAGACAGGGTGACCCTCTTGATCAGCGTCTGCCACTTCCACATCAGCAATAGCTCCTTTAAAGAGGTTAGCATGGACATTACAAAGGCTCATAACATCTTCAAAGGTAACCCCATCTTCAGATGACATCAATTCATGCTCCATCATAGAGATTTCAAGGGCAGATACTCCCTTGAAGTGTTGATTGAAGCGCTCTTGAACACTCTCAGGACTGGCTCCATGGTGTAAATCTAGGAGAATTTCTTTGAGTATTTGAATACGATTGTTTTCCATATTAGTCTCCGATGACATCATAACCATTGGATAGTAAGGTTTGCTTGATCTTATCTAGGGGAATATTAGCTAACTTAGAGCCAGCTTTTAGACTGGTCACCTTACCGACAGTATTTAGCATAGCTGGGTTAGACAAGGGCTTAAAACCAAGGCCAATCAGTAAATCCTTAACTTCTGGATGCTCTTTTATGATTGTTGCGACTGGTTGTGATAAATCTATGGTGTTGGTAGTCATAATGACCTCCTAATAACATATTTACTACTACCATTATACACGAGAATAATAAAAAAAGACCAACAAATCCTAGTTTGCTGGCTTTTGGTTAATTTCCAAATAGAGCTTCTGTAACATTGTGTTGGATATTTTCCCACTCTTGCTCTGCACGAACCATCTTACGGTGGAAATCGGCACGCCCACGTAGATAGGCCGCAATTTGGTAATCTTGCTTAACAATCGGTATCTCAGGAATTTTGATGTCCAAGAGGTCAGCTGTCGATAAATTGAGGACAGCCTTTCCCTTATCAGCATAATCTAAATAGGCACGACCAATTTCGGTCTCAAGGAAGAACTTTATGTAGAAACCACGGAGTTTTTCCTTAGGTCGTAATACTGTAATATTGGATGAGGCAACAACTTCACGCTTGCCCTGATCTTCGAAAACGGCAACTTTTTGAACAGTTCCCTTAGATGCAATAAGCACATCTCCATCTTCTAAGAGAAAGCGTAAAAGTTTGCGGCGTTCCTCAGAAAATGTTTTTAGGTCATCGTAAGCAATGCCGTTGGGTGTCATATCCGATAGATTAATGACAGCGAATTCGCCAGGTTCTGCCTTAGCAGGGACAGCTTTTCCTTTAAATTGATCGACAACATCGCCTAAACGAACAAGTTTGTCTGTGTTAGCTTCGTAATCGATAATCAGTTGAGGTCTTTCTTTTTCAGACATTGAATCTCCTTTTTATATTTTACTATCCGTATTGAGTATTGCTATACAATAATAGCAAGAAGCTAATACTTTTGCAAGTAAAAACTGTAAGAAAGGCAAAATAAAAAAGAGACCGGGGCCCCTTTTTATAAGCTTTTAACTGCTGCTACTGCCGCTTCATAGTTTGGATCAGTATTGATATTGTCCAAATATTCGACATAAGTAATCTTGTTGTCAGCGTCTGCCACTAATACTGCACGCGCTAACAAGTGCCATTCTTCAATAAGGACACCATAGTCTTTACCGAAACTATTATCATAGTAGTCAGAAAGCATGATGGCATTTTCAAGTCCTTCAGCACCACACCAACGAGCTTGTGCAAATGGTAGGTCCACTGAAATAGTAATAACTACAGTATCATCTAGTTCTGACAATTCCTTGTTAAAGGTACGTGTTTGAGTTGAACAAATACCAGTATCGATTGATGGAACGATAGAGATAACTTTTTTCTTTCCATCGAATTCTGAAAGTGATTTTTTCGTTAAATCTGTTGCTGTCAAATTAAAGTCACGCAAGGTATCTCCAACTTGAAGTTGTTTGTCTTCTGCTACTGTAACTGGTTTTCCAATAAATGTTGGCATGCTAGTCCTCCAATACTTTTTTTACTATTGTACTGTAAATAGAGCAAGAAGACTAAGCATTTGTTTAGAACTTTTCAAACAGTTGTTTAATTTTTTTCGCAATCACTGTATTAATTGCAGGAATGACTTCATCCGCAAAGTCTTTCAGGTAAGGATAATTGCCAACTTGCACACCATATATAGCATTTTTGAAAAGAGAAATATCATTTTGGTCATTTCCAAAAGTTACAAAGTTTCTGCCAAAGTGGTTTAAAACTGTACTAGCCTTAGTCACTCCTTTAGGATTAATGTAGAGACACCTTTCTATATCGTGGTAAATAAGGTCTAAACATTCCAGTTTGTTTAGATTAAAGATAAGGTCTTCTCGGATATCCTCATGCTCTGCAAGTGGAATAACAGCTTTAATGGGCTTATTAAGTTCTTGGACAGGCAAAATCCTTGCTTTATTTAATGGGTCAACATTTGAAAGGAAAGGAATCTGTTCAGGATTTTGAATAGCATAATTAAAGGTATCATCAATAAAATAAGGGAGATTATAGGTATCACAGTAGCTAACAATCGTTCTGAGAGCATAAGAAGGTATTGTGTATTGCGATACTAAACACTCATCTTGAAAGACTTCACCACGTTTAAGCCAAAACTACTGTCAGCTTTTTCAATTCTCCCTCCAAAATACTAAGACAGTCTCTGTAAGAGCGTGCTGTTGCAAAAATAATCTCATGACCGTATTTAGGTGCTGTTAAAAGAACCTCTTGTAGTTCTTTTGACATAGTCATACCATCAAAACATAGGGTTCCATCCAAATCAAAAACAAATTTCATAGGGGTAGTATAGTCAAAACCACCCGTGAGAATGATATGCCCCC
>NZ_KV831765.1:44140-44413 GCF_001837205.1 Streptococcus sp. HMSC064D12 | reverse complement strand
CCTACGATTCAGTAACAGGCGCAGAAGTCACAGACAAATTTGATATCACAGTTAACAACGGTGTGATCACTGCAACCCTTAAAGCTGGCTTCACTAAGTCACTTGGCGATGCAGAAAACACACAAGTTATCGACACAACTAAATTCGCCTTTGGACGTTACTACAAGTTCGACATCCCAACAACGGTTAAAGCTGATGTACCTGGTGGTGTAGATATTGAAAACACTGCGGCTCAAGTAGTAAACTACTACAACCCAACAACTAAGAAAGTTG
>NZ_KV831765.1:41034-44040 GCF_001837205.1 Streptococcus sp. HMSC064D12 | reverse complement strand
AATTCAGCTTCGTCCTTAAAGATTCAGAAGGTAAAACTCTTGAAACTGTGAAGAACGATGCGGCTGGTAACGTTAAGTTCAAAGCTCTTGAATTCAAGAAAGGCCAAGAAGGTGTTCATAACTACACAGTAGAAGAAGTTAAAGGCACAGACGCAACCGTTACATACGACACAATGAAAGCGAATGTAACAGTTACAGTTAAACACGATGGAACAGCTAAAGTTCTTATCGCGACTGTAGGTGCAATTGCGGACAAAGAATTTAACAACCGTGTGACTCCTCCAGAAGAGCCTAAGTTCCAACCAGAGAAATATGTTCTTAGCGATGGTAACGGTAAGTTTGATATCACTGGTACTAAGCTTCTTGATGATGATGCAGAGTTGACAGATAAGTACGCAGACACAAATGCGAACCCATACGCTGATAAAGCTGATAACAACGAAGCAGAAAACATCAATACGAAAGCCGTGAAACGTGGCGAAACTATTAACTACCAAGTATGGCTTGATACAACTAAATTTGATGCAAACAATAAGGATAACATCCAAACTGTTGGTATTACTGACAACTATGATGAAGCTAAATTGGATGTTAAGGTATCTGATATCAAGGCTTACGATGGTAAGACTGGTAAAGATGTTACTGATAAATTCAACATCTCAATTGCTAATGGTGTAATCACAGCTAACCTTAAAGATGGCTTCACTAAGTCACTTGGCGATGCAGAAAACACTCAAATCATCGATACTACTAAGTTCGAATTTGGACGTTACTACAAGTTTGTCATCCCAGCTAAAGTTTCTGACGGTGCTTACGATGGTGCTGAAATTGAAAATACAGCAGCTCAAGTAGTTAACTACTACAACCCAACTACTAAGAAGACCGAAAAACCAGAGAAACCAACTGAAAAGCGTGTCAACAATGTTCCAATGGCTATTCAGTTAATCTTCGGTAAGACACTTAATGGTCGTCAATTGAAAGATAAGGAATTTAACTTTGTCTTGAAAGACGAAGCAGGAAAAGTTCTTGAAACTGTTCAGAATGATGCTAAAGGCAAAGTAACTTTCTCTACTATTAATTATGGAAGAGACGATCTTGGTAAGACCTTTAACTACACTGTAGAAGAAGTTAAAGGAACTGATACAACAGTTACTTATGACAATATGAAAGTCAACGTTACTGTTAAAGTTATTCAACCTTCAGCAGGTAATCAATTATCAACAGTTATCTCTTATGCTACAGTTGGTGGAAATTCTTATGAATCAGACGACAGAATTTTCGATAACAACGTAACTCCTAACTTCAAACCAGAGAAATACGTTGTTTCAGAACCAAGCTTCGACATCATTGGCAACAAACTTGCTGATGACGACGATTCAGCTGATAAAGTTGAAATCCAAAACTTGAATGGTAAGACCCTCAAACGTGGTCAAAAGATCTACTATCAAGTATGGCTTGATACTCGTGACTTCACAGCAGAAAGCAATCTTCAAACAGTTGGTATCACAGATAACTACGAAGAAGATAAGCTTGACATCAACGCTGCTGATATCAAGGTTTACGATGGTATCACTGGTGCTGATGTTACTGATAAGTTCGACATCAAGGTTGAAAATGGTGTTCTCTACGGTACATCTAAAGCAAGCTTGACTAAAGCTATTAGTGCAACAGATGCTACTCCAGTCATCGACACAACTAAATTTGAGTTTGGTCGTTACTATAAATTTGATATCCCAGCTGTTGTTAAAGACATTGATGCTAACGACGGTGTAGATATTGAAAATACAGCCAACCAAACAATTCACCAATACAACCCATTCAATAAGAAAGTTACAACTCCTGAAAAGCCAACTCAAACACGTGAAAACAACGTTCCAGTTCCACTCGAGTTCAACTATACTAAACGACTTGAAGGACGTGAGTTGACTGCAGGTGAGTTCAGCTTCGTATTGAAAGACAAAGACAACAAAGTTCTTCAAACAGTAACCAACGATAAAGATGGTCACATCAAGTTTGAAAAACTCTTGTTCAATAAAGATGATCTTGGTAAGACATTCACTTACACAGTTGAAGAAGTAGCTGGTAAAGATGCTTCAATCACATACGATACTATGAAAGCAACTGTAACAGTGAAAGTTACTAAGGAAGGCAAAGTTCTTACAACTGTCGTTAACCACGCTTCAACAGGCGGATTTGCTTCAAGTGCTAACGATAAAGAGTTCAACAACAAAGTTCGTCCACCAGAAACACCAGAATTTAATCCAGAGAAATACATTCTTAATGAAACTAAGTTCGATTTGAAGGGAGTATCTCTTCTTGATGATGACAAAGAGTTGAAAGATAAGGTTGCAGAAACTAATGCAAATCCTTATGTTGATGATGCTTCTAATAATGAAAAAGCTAACATCAATACTAAGACCGTATATCCTGGACAAAAAGTTGTTTACCAAGTATGGTTGGATACTACTAAATTCACTGAAAAGAATAATATCCAAACTGTTGGTGTATCAGATGACTATGAAGAAGATAAAGTTGATATCAATGTAGCTGATATTAAAGCATATGATGGCATCACAGGTGATGATGTAACAGCTAAGTTCGATATCAAGGTTGAAAACGGTGTGATTACAGCCAACCTCAAAGATGGCTTCACTAAGTCACTTGGCGATGCAGAAAACACTCAAGTTATCGACACAACTAAATTTGCCTTTGGACGTTACTACAAGTTTGATATTGTTGGTAAAGTCAAAGACGACGTTAAGGGTGGTGTAGACATTGAAAACACAGCTTCTCAAATCGTTCATTACTACAACCCAACAACTAAGTCTGTTGAAAAACCAAATAAACCAACAGAAAAACGTGTTGTTAACGTTCCAGTTAAAGTAGAATTCAACTTCACTAAACGTTTGGAAGGTCGTGAGCTTAAAGCTAACGAATTCAGCTTCCAATTGAAGGATGAAGCAGGAAATGTCATCGAAACTGTTAAGAACGATGCCAAAGGTAACG
>NZ_KV831765.1:40499-40934 GCF_001837205.1 Streptococcus sp. HMSC064D12 | reverse complement strand
TTCGTCCACCAGAAAAACCTAAGTTCCAACCAGAAAAATATGTTGTTTCTGAAGCGAAATTCGACGTAACAGGTACTAAACTCGTTGATGATGATAAAGAATTGGCTAACAAGGTTTCAGACACCAATGCAAACCCTTATGCTGATGACGCATCAAACAACGAATTGGAAAACTTGAATACGAAGTCAGTTAAACCTGGTCAAACACTTTACTACCAAGTATGGCTTGATACAACTCAATTTGACGCTAACAACAAGGATCATATCCAAACTGTTGGTATCACAGATGACTTTGATGAAACTAAGTTGGATGTAGATGCATCAGCAATCAAGGTTTACGATTCAGTAACTGGTAAAGATGTTACAGATAAATTCGACATCTCACTTGCTAACGGTGTGATTACAGCTAACCTTAAAGATGGCTTCACTAAGTCAC
>NZ_KV831765.1:36976-40399 GCF_001837205.1 Streptococcus sp. HMSC064D12 | reverse complement strand
CTAAGTCACTTGGCGATGCAGAAAACACTCAAGTCATTGACACTACTAAGTTCGAGTTTGGTCGTTACTATAAATTTGATATTCCTGCAACTGTTAAGAAAGATATCAAAGCTGGTGTGGATATCGAAAATACAGCTACTCAAGTTGTTAACTACTACAACCCAACAACTAAGAAAGTTGAAAAACCAAACGTACCAACTGAAAAACGTGTTAACAGTGTTCCAGTTTCAGTAGAGTTTAACTTCACTAAGCGTTTGGAAGGCCGTGAACTTAAAGCGAACGAATTCACATTCGTACTTAAGGATTCTACAGGTAAAGAAATCGAAACTGTTAAGAACGATGCCAAAGGTAACGTTAAGTTCAAAGCTATTGAGTACAAGAAAGGCCAAGAAGGTACTTACAAGTACACAGTAGAAGAAGTTAAAGGTACTGACAGCACAGTTCAATACGACGGTATGAAAGCTCTTGTCACTGTTGAAGTATCACACGATGGTAAAGCGAAAGCTCTTATCACTAAGGTTACTGACCCAGCTGATAAAGAATTCAACAATACTGTTCGTCCACCAGAAAAACCTAAGTTCCAACCAGAGAAATACGTTGTTTCTAAAGAGAAATTCGATATCACTGGTATGAAACTTGTTGACGATGATGCTGAGTTGAAAGATAAAGTAGGCGATACTAACAAGGATCCTTACGCTGACAGCACAGCTAACAACGAAGCTGAAAATATCAATACTAAGACACTCAAGAAAGGTGATAAGTTTGTCTACCAAGTATGGCTTGACACAAACAACTTCACTGACGCTCACAATATCCAATCTGTTGGTGTTACAGATAAATATGACAGCGAAAACTTGAACATTAATGTTGCAGATATTAAAGCATACGACTCTGTAACAGGGGAAGATGTGACAGCTAAGTTTGATATCAAGGTTGAAAACGGTGTAATCACTGCAACATCTAAGTCTGACCTTACTAAGTCACTTGGTGATGCAGAAAATACACAAGTGATTGATACTGCCAAATTGGCATTCGGACGCTACTACAAGTTCGATATTCCTGCAACTATCAAAGGCACTGCCAAAGATGGTGTAGATATCGAAAATACTGCGTCACAAATCGTTCACCAATACGACCCAACTAAGAAATCTGTTGAAAAACCAGAAAAACCAACAGAAAAACGTGTAGTCAATATCCCAACCAAGGTTGAGTTTGAATTCACTAAGAAACTTGAAGGTCGTCAACTTAAAGCTGGTGAGTTTAGCTTTGTACTTAAAGATAGCAAGGGTAATGTTATCGAAACTGTAAGCAATGATGCTAATGGTAAGATCAAGTTCTCTGCCCTTGAGTACAAACGTGGTGAAGAAGGTAATCACGTCTATACAGTAGAAGAAGTAAAAGGTAACGATGCAACTGTTACTTATGATAAGATGGTAGCCACAGTTGTTGTTTCTGTAACTAAAGATGGTAAAGTCTTGACAGCGATTTCTCAATTGCCAGAAGATACTGAGTTCAACAACACTGTTATCCCACCAAATACACCACCAACAACTCCACCAAACACACCACCTACTACACCACCAACTACGCCTCCAACACCACCGACTCCTCCAACTCCAGTGGTTCCACCAGTGACACCACCAACTACACCAGAAGCTCCTAAAGGACCAGCACTTCCTGAAACAGGTGATGATGCGTCTATGGCAACTATGGCTCTCGGAGGAATCCTTGCGGCAGCTGGACTAGGTTTGGCAGGAAAACGCAAAAAAGAAGACTAAGATAGTTCATAGGTTAAATCCCTCAATATAGTTAGTTAGACTATTTCAGTTTTCGAAAAAGAGACTCATCCCGATAGGGGTGGGTCTCTTTTGTATCTATCTTAAAGATGATTTGGTGTTTTATTAAAATATTAGATATAAGGTTAAGTAATAGAGATTTTAGGATTTATTTTATGCAAAACAGATCAGTGGTTTAAATTTCAGGAAAAGATTATTATAAATATTGATATGTACTAAAATACTTATGTGAAAAGGTTTATTGGTTGTCATGAAGTCCTAGCTGCAAATCACAACTCGTTTTTTATATTGATTAAAAATTAGAGAAAATACTTGCTTAATGATTAAAAAAAAGATACGATAGACTTTGGAAGAAGGTTAATAAATGTATAGAGTGCGTATTTTTTCAATAATGTCTTTGTTTTTGACGCCCATTTGGGGTACAAGGATTAACTTATAGGAAGATTTTGAATGAAACAAGCAAATCATGTTTTTGAAAAAGTGACAAAATACGGCATTCGTAAGTTGTCGGTAGGTGTAGGACCAGTTGCTATCGGGACATTCTTGTTAGCAGGTGGTTTTTTCGTGTCTAAACCAGTCTCTGCAGATCAGGTTACTAAGGATGCAACGGTACACATGGCCTATGTCGCTGAAAATGAATTAACAGCTGAAGAGCAACAGCAAGTGGTCCATGCTATTCCTGAGGACTACCAGAATGAAGATACTTTTTATTTGGTCTACAAACGTAAGGGTGCTACGCAAACTAGTCTTCCTCAGACAGGAAGTTCTGACTGGGTAGCGTCAGGTTTAGGACTAGCAACGGCGACCATGGCTGTGTTGCTCTTTTCAAAAAAACATCGTAAAAAGATTATTGGCTTGGTCTTGATTGGGGCCGCTGGGCAAAGTCTCCTTGTGCCAATAGAGGTTCTTGCCTTGCAAAACAAGGAGTTGCAGGCCTATAATCAGACCCTTGCTGTTGCAGACGAGGCGGACCTAGCTAAAGGTGTTATTGCAATTGATGGTTATGAGTATGTCGGTTATCTGCGTTACTCAGCTAAGCCAGAGCTTGAACAACCTTTGGAGAATACTTTGCAGGGGCTTGAGTCTTCAATAAAAGAAGAGACTACAGTAAATCAGGGTACAGCTGATAAGGATAGTGAGGGAATCAGTTGGAAAAAGGGAACTCAGGAGTCAGGTCACGAAGGCGAAGCTGTGGTTCAACCTGCTAATCCAGAGTATACCGGACCAATTAGTGCCAATGGTACGCAAGAATCAGGTCACGAAGGTGAAGCTCTTGTTCAACCCGTAGCCCCAGAGTATACAGGACCAATCAGTGCCAATGGCACCCAGGAAGTTGGTCACGAGGGTGAAGCTGTAGTTCAACCCGCCACTCCAGAGTACACCGGTTCAATCAGTAGCGATACTACAAGTGCCAATGGTACGCAAGAAGTTGGTCACGAAGGTGAAGCTGTGGTTCAGCCTGTCAATCCAGCGTACACCGGTTCAATCAATAGCGACACTACCAGTGCCAAAGGTACGCAAGAATCAGGTCACGAAGGCGAAGCTCTTGTTCAACCTGTCGCCCCAGAATATACCGGCCCAATCAGTGCTAAAGGTACGCAAGAATCAGGTCACGAAGGTGAAGCTC
>NZ_KV831765.1:0-36876 GCF_001837205.1 Streptococcus sp. HMSC064D12 | reverse complement strand
GACCAATCAGTGCCAATGGCACCCAGGAAGTTGGACACGAGGGTGAAGCTGTAGTTCAGCCTGTCAATCCAGCGTACACCGGTTCAATCAATAGCGACACTACCAGTGCCAAAGGAACACAAGAATCAGGCCACGAAGGTGAGGCCCTTGTTCAACCTGAGAATCCTGTTCATACCCCAGTTGTCGGCAGTATCACAGAGACTGAAACGCAAGCCATCGATTATCCTATCGAAGTGATTACGGATGATAACAAGTATGTGGATGAAGAAGTGGTCGAGCAAGAGGGTAAAAAAGGTAGCCAAGAAATCCAGAAAATTTACCAAACCATTGATGGTGTCAAGGTTGGTGAGCCGACTATTGTGTCAGGTAAGGTTATTGAGGTGCCACAACCTAGAAAAATCCGTCGTGGAAGCAAGCCTCTAGATGGCACAACGACCGAAGAATCTATTGTAGAGCTTCCATTTAAAGAAATTGTCCAAGAAGATGACACACTTGAGAAAGGCACTTTACAGGTTGTCCAAGAAGGTCAAAAAGGCCAAAATAAAATCACCAAGGTTTATAAGACCTATAAGGGAAACAAGACTGCTGAAGAACCAACTGTTACTGAAACAGTGCTAGTGCCTGTCCAAGATCGTATCGTTCGCAAAGGAACTAAGGTATCTGAAAAACCAGTGCTTACGCTGACACAGATTGACAAGGATGACTTGGGTCGAAGTGCTAAACTTAGCTACAACTTGACTAATCCAGGTTCAGCAACTATCACGACTATTAAAGCGGTCCTTAAGCAAGATGGACAGGTTGTTCAAACGCTTGATATTCCTAGCACGACCTTGACTGCTGACCTAACCAACTTAGACTATTACAAGCCTTATACTCTTACAACAACCATGACCTTTGATCGTGGCAATGGTGAGGAGAGTCAGGTTTTGGCAGACCAAACTCTCCAACTGGATCTCAAGAAGGTTGAGCTTAAAGATTTTGCACGTACAGATTTGATCAAGTATGACAATCAAACAGAAGTGGATGAGACTCGTCTGACAGCTGTGCCTCAAGATCTCACGAATTACTACTTGAAACTGACTTCTGCGGATCAAAAGACGACTTACTTGGCAGTGAAAGCCATCGAAGAAACAACAGTTGATGGCAAGGCGGTTTATAAGGTAACTGCAGAAGCGGACAATTTGGTACAACGTGATGCCCAAAACCATTTTGCACAAACCTATAGCTATTACATTGAGAAACCTAAGGTTAGCCAAGCCAATGTCTACTATGATTTTGCTGAGTTGGTCAATGCCATTCAAGCAAATCCATCAGGTGAATTTAGACTTGGTCAAAGCATGGGTGCTCGTCACGTCGTTCCAAACGGCAAATCATACATCACGACAGAATTTACTGGTAAGTTGCTCAGTGATGGTGACAAACGCTTTGCCATCTATGATTTAGAGCATCCATTGTTTAATGTTATCAATGGCGGAACTATCAAGAATATCAACTTTGAAAATGTAGACATCAATCGCCCTGATCAAAATCAAATCGCGACACTTGGATTTAACCTTAAAAACAAAGGTCTGATTGAAGATGTTAAGGTGACTGGTTCGGTTACTGGTAACAATGACGTGGCAGGTATTGTCAATAAGATTGATGAAGATGGCAAAATTGAGAATGTCGCCTTTGTCGGTAAGATTAACTCTGTCGGTAATAACTCGACAGTTGGTGGGATTGCTGGTTCAAACTACATGGGATTCGTCAACAGAGCCTATGTCGATGCGACTATTACAGCTCAAAATGCCAATGCAAGTATGCTGGTGCCATTTGTTACCTACATGCTCAACAGCTGGAAGTCAGGAACTAAGGCCAAGGTGACTAACTCAGTAGCAAAGGGTGTTCTTGATGTTAAAAACACACGAAATGTCGGTGGTATTGTCGCTAAGACTTGGCCATACGGTGCTGTTCAAGACAACGTGACCTACGCCAAGGTTATCAAGGGCCAAGAAATCTTTGCTTCGAATGATGTCAATGACGAAGATGGTGGGCCACATATCAAAGACCTCTTTGGTGTAGTTGGTTACAGCTCCGCCGAAGATGGCACTGGTAAAGATACTAAGAGTCCTAAAAAACTCAAACATTTGACCAAGGAAGAAGCTGACAAGCGTGTTGAAGGTTACAAGATTACAGCTGATACATTTGTCAGCGAGCCATACGCGTTGAACACCCTTAACAACGTTTCTAGTCAAGCAGATTTTGCCAATATTCAAGACTATAATCCAGCATACAAACAGGCTTACAAGAATATTGAGAAATTCCAGCCATTCTATAATAAGGATTATATTGTCTACCAAGCCAACAAACTGGCTAAAGACCACAACTTGAATACCAAAGAGGTGCTCTCAGTAACTCCAATGAATGACAGTAATTTTGTTACAGACTTAAGCGATGCTAATAAGATTATTGTTCATTATGCTGATGGAAGCAAAGACTACTTCAAGCTTTCAGAGAGTTCAGAAGGGTTGAGCAATGTTAAGGAGTACACTGTCACTGATTTGGGTATCAAGTACACTCCAAATATCGTTCAGAAAGACCACTCAAGCCTTATCAATGGCATCGTTGATATCCTAAAACCGATTGAGTTGCAGTCTGATCCAATTTACCAAAAACTTGGTCGTACAGGTCCAAATAAGGTCAATGCTATCAAGAACCTCTTCTTGGAAGAAAGCTTTGAGGCTGTTAAGGCTAATTTGACGAACCTTGTGACTAAGCTGGTTCAAAATGAAGATCACCAGCTTAACCAATCACCAGCTGCTCAACAAATGATTCTTGACAAGGTTGAGAAGAATAAAGCAGCCCTCTTGCTAGGCTTGACCTACTTGAATCGTTATTACGGTGTGAAGTTTGATGATCTTAACATCAAAGAAATCATGCTCTTCAAACCAGATTTCTATGGTAAAAATGTGGATGTCCTTGACCGTTTGATTGAGATTGGCTCTAAGGAAAATAATATCAGTGGTTCAAGAACCTACGATGCTTTCGGTGAAGTTCTCGCTAAGAGTACCCTTTCTAGTGATCTTACCGACTTCCTCAACTACAACCGAAAACTCTTTACCACTATCGACAATATGAATGATTGGTTCATTGATGCCGCTAAGGATAAGGTCTACGTTGTAGAGAAAGCGTCTCAAAATGAAGGTGTTGGTGAGCACAAGTATCGTGTTTATGACAACCTCAGTCGTGGTCTCCACCGCAAGATGATTTTGCCATTGTTGAACCTTGATAAGACAGAAATGTTCCTGATTTCTACCTATGACACCATGTCTTATGGTACAGCTAACAAGTACAACACAACCCTAGAAAAGTTGAAACCTGAGATTGATCTAGCGGCTCAACGTCAAATCAACTACCTTGATTTCTGGCAAAGATTGGCCGCAGATAATGTCAAAAACAAATTGTTCAAAGACATTGTCAATCCAATCTGGGAAGGTTTCTATGTCTGGGGTCATGGTTGGCCAGGTTGGCCAGAGCGCTACGGCCAATTTAAGAACAGTACGGAAGTCTATGCGCCAATCCGTGAAATCTATGGACCAGTCGGTGAGTACTACGGTGATAACGGAGCTATGGCTGGTGCCTATGCTGCCATCTACGACAATCCATATGATAATCGTGCCAAGGTTACCTTCGTTATGTCTAACATGATTAGTGAGTACGGTGCATCAGCCTTCACTCATGAAACAACCCATATCAATGACCGTATTGCCTACTTTGGAGGTTTTGGTCGTCGTGAAGGAACAAATGTTGAAGCCTATGCCCAAGGAATGTTGCAATCACCAGCTACTCAAGGTCACCAAGGTGAATACGGTGCCTTAGGCCTTAACATGACCTTTGAAAGAGCCAACGATGGTAACCAGTGGTACAACACCAATCCAAACAAGTTGAACTCTCGTGAGGCCATCGACCGTTACATGAAGGGCTACAACGATACCCTTATGCTTCTAGATTCACTTGAAGGAGAAGCAGTCCTCAGTCAAGGCAAGCAAGAGCTCAATAACGCATGGTTCAAGAAGGTAGATAAACAGCTACGAGGCAATAGTAAAAACCAATACGACAAGGTGCGTGCTCTAAGTGATAGCGAAAAGGCTATTAGTTTGACCACTATTGATGACCTTGTGGATAATAACCTCATGACCAATCGTGGACCTGGAAATGGTGTTTATAAACCGGAGGACTTCTCCTCTGCCTATGTCAATGTGCCTATGATGTCTGCTATTTATGGTGGTAATACCAGTGAGGGCTCTCCAGGTGCTATGTCCTTCAAGCACAATACCTTCAGACTCTGGGGATACTACGGCTATGAAAAAGGTTTCCTAGGTTATGCGACCAACAAGTATAAACAAGAAGCAAAAGCGGCTGGTAAGGATACCCTTGGAGACGACTTTATCATTAGCAAGATTTCTGATGGTCAGTTCAACTCCCTAGAAGACTTCAAGAAAGCTTACTTCAAAGAAGTCAAAGAAAAAGCGTCACATGGTTTGACGACAGTTACGATTGATGGCACATCAGTAAGCTCTTACGATGATTTGTTAGCCTTGTTTAAAGTGGCAGTTGCCAAAGACGCTGCAAGTCTTAAAACAGATAATAATGGCAATAAATCTGTGTCAACAAGCCATACGACAAAACTCAAAGAAGCTGTCTATAAGAAACTCCTACAAGAGACAGATAGTTTCACAAGTTCTATTTTCAAATAATAGATGAAAGAAACCCTTTTGGTAACTGCCAAAGGGGTTTTTGATACTGTCGGGAATGCGGGTGGTAGGAGCCTTTAGGTCAGTGTTGGCAAGGGATTGAGAAAGATGTGAGTTAAGCCATTAAAAAAATTCCTTTTGAAGGGAGAGAATTTTGAATTTTAATAAATATCACTATAACTAAAAAATAAGGTTAGAGTGACGAACGTTTTTAATAAAAGATGGTTTGATATAAAAGTATTTTGAAAATTATAGAACTGACAAAATAGGGGATTGTGCTAAACAAAAGTACGAACGATTTGATGTTTCAAAGGACTTAGATAAAAGTTTTAAATTAATGTTTTTTAATAAAAGTTAAACTTTTACACGATTATTAGTATATATTTGACAATTTAATAATTATAGTATAAAATGGAAATCGTATATAAAGTAATTTGGATATTGAGGAAATTTATTATTATGAGAGATATGTTTAATAAACGCCAACGTTTTTCATTAAGAAAATATAGCTTTGGTGTGGCCTCTGTCCTTTTGGGAGTTTCAATCTTCTCAAATGCACAGGGTGCCCAAGCTGACGAAACGGTAGCACCAACTACCGCAGGTATGGAAACAACTGCTGAGCCAGATGTCGTCGTGGAGCAATCAACACCAACAACAGCATCAGTAGCTCCAGCAACAACAGAAAACACACCAAGTTCAGTCTCTACTGTGGCCTTGGCTAGTGAACAACCCCAATCAGTAGCTCAAAACAGCCAAGCAACTTCAACAACTAGTCAAACAGCAGCTAGTTCAGAAGTAGCTTCTCAGGCTGCATCGCAAGCGAGCTCTGAATCTGCAGCAGCGGCTGCTTCATCTGTAGTTACTAGTGCACAAGCTCTTAGCTCAGCAGCTGTAGCAGAAACTCCAGCTGCTGGTCAAGTATCAGCACAAACAAGTGCGGCTGCTTCAGTTGCGACTGTAGCAGAAACTGCCAGTGCAGAGTCTACGACTAACGCTGTAAATAGCGTCCTTAAAGTAGCGACTAGCGAGTTGGCTGTGACAAGCAGTGAATTGAATGCTGCTGAAGCAAGCCTTAACTCTGAAAATCTCATCAACGCTATGGGTCTTGCAGTATCAAACCGTAGCCTTCGTACAGCTGATGCGGTTGCTGTTTTGACAAATGCTGGAGCAGGCTCAACAAACCCTGACTTGACAAACCTCGGCTACAAACTTGACTATTTACCAGGGCGTCAACAATACTTTGTTAACATTGACTACATCAACCACCTCAAAGTCGGTCGTGATAACCGTGGGGGGTTGAGACCTTATGACTTTATTGAAAACGGTAATTTCTTTGTTACACCAAACTATGCTAACCTTGGTATTATTGACTATGTTGATGAAGCAGGAAACAAGATCCCTGGATCTTCAACCTACCGTATCAATAACTCAACTGAAACAATTACAGCAAACGGTAAGACTTACAATAAAATCTACGATGCTGGTGTAACAGAACTTCCACCAGTACCAGCAGGCTACCGCATCAAGTATGCATCTGCTGACAAATCAAAAGCTAATGCTTACGTAGATGTCTTGAAGTCAGAACGTCAATACGACTATAACAACGGTGTTGCAACTATCCGTTCTGAACGTGCTTGGGACCGTAACCAAAGTCGTGTGGTTGACCTTGTTCAATTTGCTAACGGTTCACAAGGTTTGGATGCTTCAATTGATGCCAATGGTGGTGGTCAATACCTAGCTCCAGGATACCGTTACCACATTATCGTTGAAAAAGACACTAGAGATGTCACTAAAGCAACAAGTCAAACAGTGACTTACACTGGTGCTGATACGAAGACACCAGCTGCTAACACTCAAAATGACTTTAGCTTCAACGGTAAAGAAGACCCAACAACTAATACAACAACTTGGACTGAAACGACTCATACTTATGGAACAGTTAAGACTCCAGTTGTTACTGGTTACTATGCTGATAAAGCTGTAGCAGGTGGTAAGACAGTTACTCCAGATGCACCAAATGCAACAGACACAGTGACATACAAAGCCTTTGGTAAATTTATCGCTGTGGATGAAAATGGAAATCCAATTCTAGGTGTATCAACAACTGCCTACACAAACGATCCTAATGACGCGACTAAGATGATTGCTATTGACAAGACGCTTCCAAGCATTCCTGGCTACACTGTTAAGGTTGTACCTGCCACACCAGGTGACTTGTCTAGCGATACTAAGGTTGTTTACGTTAAGAACGATCAAAAAGCAAGCGTTACCTACCGTGATGAAACAAGTGGTTCAACCCTTGAAATTGTTGCCTTGGCTGGTAAGTCTGGTGAAGCGATTAACTACTCAACAGCTGAACGTATCAAACACTATCAAGACCTTGGCTATGCCCTTGTGAGAGATGGTTACCCAGCTGGTGCAAGCTTTGACTTGGATAGCACAGTTGACCAAGCTTGGACAGTAAGCTTCAAACGTGTAGCACTTGACTTTAATCCAGACAATGCACACGAACCAGGAACTCCAATCTATCCTAACCAACCAAACGGTCCAAAATGGCCAGCTAAGGATGCTTACCTTAAAGATGTTACTTACACTGTTCACTATGCAAGCAAGAACAGCAATGCTAAATTGCCAGCAGACAGTGTTCAAAAGGCACAATGGAAACGTTCATTGACCCTTGATTCTGTAACAGGTGACATTCTTACTGCAGGTGAATGGAAGGCTGATAAGACTAAGTTCGACCTCGTCATCACACCATTGGTTAACGGTTATTTCGCCGATAAAGGCCGTGTGGCTTCTCAAGATGTCACTATGGACAACAGGGTTGAAACTGTTACTTACACTAAATTTGGTAAGATTATTGCTGTTGACGAAAAAGGTAATCTAATCCCAGGTGTTGAAGCAGTTACTTACACAAATGATCCTAACGATCCAACTAAGGCTGCCATGACACTTGTTCCTGAAGTGAAAGGTTACAAGGCCGAGAAGACTGCTGTGACACCAAGCAACCCTGGTGATGATACAAAGGTTATTTATAAGTTAACTAACGCAGAACCTGCTAAACCAACAACTAACAAAGACCTTGGTACTATCGTTGTCATCTACCGTGATGAATATGGCAACCAAATCAAGATGCCACTCGTTATCACTAACTCTGTTGGTTCTGAAGTTAACGTTCACGGTGACCGTTATATCTACCGTAATGGTGTGAAATACGAATTGATTCGTCAAGAAGGTAAATCTACAGACAAGATGACAAAAGGTCAAACAGTCGTGACCTATATCTATCGTAAGGTCGAAGATGGCTCAACACCTTCAAATGGTAATAATGGTCAATCTGGAAATGGTGGAAATTCAACTTCTAAAGCTGTAAAAGCGGCCTCAAACGGATCTAAAGGATCTAAAGGATCTGGATCAGCAGCCGATGGCGCTTCAGATGGTAAAGGTTCAGATAAGAAGAAATCTGGAAACAAAGATGGTAAGAAGGCAGATGGTTCTGATAAAGCTAAAGAAGGCGACGAACAATTGCCAGTAACAGGTGAGTCAGATAACAACCTCGCAGCAATGGGTGTTGTTGTTATGGGACTTATGTCAGGACTTGCGGCTATGAATCGTCGTAAAAACCAAGACTAAGATTTCCACACCTTATCTCTCATAAATTCCAAAAATAAAATCTCTCTCGAGTGAATTGCTCGGGAGAGATTTTTTTGGGTCTTTGTAGACAAAACTCAGGAAAGCTCCAAATGTTTGTGAATCTTTTAAGCAGTATTTAGCGTGATAAGGTACAATAGAGTAAGACAAAACGAATGAGGAGACTGTCATGAAGTTTTTACATACGTCAGATTGGCATGTGGGGCGAACCCTCAATGGCTGGTCTTTGCTGGAGGAGCAGGAGTGGGCTTTTCAACAGATTGTGGATTTGGCAATTCGTGAACAGGTGGATGGGGTCATTATTGCTGGTGACCTCTATGACCGTGCGGTGCCGCCTGTGGATGCCATTAAACTTTTTAATAAGACCTTGGCACGTTTGGTCTTGGAGGAGCAGATTCCCGTCTATGCCATTAGTGGTAATCACGATGGGGCTGAACGCTTGCATTTTGGGCGAGACTTTTTTCAACCTCAGGGTCTTCATTTAAGCACACGTTTGGAGGAGGCTTTTGAGCCCATTGAGTTGGAGGGTTGCCAGATTTTCCTCCTTCCCTTTATCGATCCTATTGATGCTCGTATTTACTATAAGGATGATGAGGATAAGGAAATTCAGGGGATTGGTGATGCCTTGACCTACATTCTTGAAGATATGGAAAAGGCCTTTGATCCCGACAAGTCACATATCTTGGTGACGCATTTTGCGGTTTCTAAGAAGGATGATAGCGATGGTCAAGGTCTTCGAGAATTGATGTTGTCTGAAACCAGTAATACGGTGGGTGGGCTTACCAATGTGACCAGTGACCTTTTCAAGGCTTTCGATTATGTGGCCTTGGGGCATATCCATACGCGCTTTGCCAGTCCGACCCAGCGCGTGCAATATTCGGGCAGTCCGGTCGCCTTTAATGTCAAAGAAGCCAAACGTAAGGAAGAGAAGGGTGTCTATATTCTTGAATTGGATGCGACTGGTAACTTGTCTCAGACCTTCCATCCTCTAGAGGTCAGACGGCCAATCGTGACCCTTCAGGAACCTTTTGAAACCTTGGTATCACCTGAATTTTATAAGGAACAGCCTTGTCAAAAGGCTTGGTTTGCCTTTGATATTCAACTGTCCAGCCGTAAGGAATTAGAGGGTATCAATGTGCGTGCCCGTCTGGAAGAAATTTATGGGGCAGACATTGTGGAAATCACCTTCAGTCGTTTGGGTGATGTCAAGGAAGAAAACGTGACTGTTGATCAGCACTTAAAAGATTTGGAAATGCAATCGCCGCAGGAAATTGTTTCTGATTTTTACCAGACAGTGACTGGGGGCGATGTCTTGTCTGAGAGACAAACAGCCCTTGTGGAAAGTATTTTTGAGGAGATTGGAAGGAGCCGACAATGAGACCAGTCCAGTTAGAATTGACCAATTTTGGACCTTATCGTAAGGAAGTCATCAATTTCACCCAGTTTGACCATGCTCCCCTTTTTTTGATTGGTGGGGACACAGGGGCTGGTAAGAGTACTCTCTTTGATGCCATGACGGTGGCCTTGTTTGCGACGACCAGTGGTGATCGTAATGTTGAGGAGATGCGGTCGACCTTTGCTGGTCCAGAGGATGATTTGACCAAGGTGACTTTTTACTTCCAACAGGGCCAGCACCTTTATCGCATTGAGCGAGTTCTCCAGCAGGAGAGGGCCAAGCGTGGTGGTGGTACGACCATTCAAAAAGCGACGGCTTCCTTAGTCATTGTGGATAAGATTGGTGGTCAGGAAATTGAAAAGCTTGGGGATAAAATCAAGGAAGTTAGTGACCAGATTGAGCAGATTTTGGGCCTCAATGCCGAACAATTCAAACAGATTATCCTCCTTCCGCAAAATGATTTCAGCCGTTTCTTGAAAGAAGATTCCAAGACCAAGACTCAAATTTTAAAGAAAATCTTTGGAACAGGTATTTTTGACCGTTTTCAAAAGAGTTTGGAAGAGCGTCTTCGTCAGAGCAACAAGGATATGGAGAAACGCCAGGCTCAGCTAGATGGCCATTTTGCCAGTCAGGTTTGGTCTGAGGAAGAATTAGCTGTCTTAGCCCAAACCCCAGCTTCTGAAAAATTGGCACGTCTTGAAGAACTTTTGGCGCAACGTCAAGAAAATCTTGAAGAGCAAAAAAAGCATCTTGAAGGATGCTCATGAAGATTTGACTAAACTGCAAAAGAGCTTACAAACTGCCCAAGATTTGGCTAAGATTTTCCAAGAATTGGAGCAAGCCAAGGAGCGTTACCGTCTGGAAATTGAGGAGGGTGCTCAAGAACAGGCAGAGGCTAAAGTGCATCTGGAGGAATTGCAGTTTGCCCAAGGGATGCAGGAAACCATTAGTAGCTTGAAGCAGTATCAGAAGCAGTTGTTGCAATTAGTACAGGACCTTGAGATTGCTCAGGAAGCGCTAAGTGCTAAGGAGCAGGCTTTTGAGGAAGTCAAGACTCAAAAAGAGGCACTTGCAGCCCAATCTGAGGATTTTCTTCAAAAAGAAGAGGAACTGGAAGTATGGAAAGAGGCTATTATCTATGCCCAGAGTCTCGCCCAAGAGCAGGAGAAAATCAAACAGTCAAGTGCTAACTACAAGCAGTTGGAAGAAAGCTATCAACAGGCTTCGAAAGAGATTGAACTCCTTTCCCAGTCCTTGTCAGATTTGGAGGCCAATCGTCTTAGTTTAGAGAGTTTACATGAGGCTGAAAAACTCCTCCAGTCTGTGGGCTACAGTGTGGATAAGCAACTGGCTCAGGACCTGAAAGACATAGAGGACTTGAATCAGGAGTTGGCAAAGACGGAAAAACGTCATCAAACCTTATCTTTGGATAGTGACCAAGCTCAAGAAATCTTAAATGAATTGGAAGAGAAGTTAAGAACGACTTTGGCTTCACGTCGTCAACTCATGATTGCTCAGTTGCAGGCAGAGTTAGAAGATGGACAGCCCTGTATGGTCTGTGGTTCCTTGGATCATCCTAAGGTCGATGGGACACAGGTTGATGAAGCGGCCTTGAAGGATCTCATGGACCAGGTGGAGGAACTTCAAGCTCAAAAAGAAAAGCAAGTCGCTACCTTGTCAAACCGTCAGGCTACTTTGAGCGAAGTTGAGTCTAAACGTCAAGATTTGCTTGACCAAGTGGCTAAAGTTAAGTTAACTCTTCAAAAACACTATCAAGAACTGGAAGAACAAGTTAAGGGACAGTTTGAATTTGACTTTTCAGAGGATTATGAAGCTGTCCGTGGGCAAACCTTGTTGAGTGCTGTTGAGAAGCATTATCAAGAACTCCAAAAACGCTATGATAAGGAAGAAGCAGACCTTGTCCATTGTCAAGAGGAGTTAGCTAAGGCCCAAGAAAAAGCGCCAGATTTGTCTAAGAGCTATCAAGAGGCCAAGGCAACTCTCTATCAAGCTAAGGAGCGCCTAAAAGACTTGAAGGAAGCTCATCCAGAACTGGAGTCTGTAGAGGTCTATCAAGAACGAATTTCCCTTGCGAAGCAGGAGTTGGACCTCTACAATAGGCAAGTCAAGGAAAATGGTGAAGCCTACAACCAACTTCATGCCGACATTCAAGGCATCAAGGGGCAGCTTGAGAGCTTGACCAAGTCTAAAGAAAAGACCAGCCAAGAAATGAAACGTTTATCAGCTGAGTTGGACCAAAGTCTTAAGGTCGAAGGTGCCCTCACCAATGACCTAGAGCAAATCCAGCTTTGGCTGCTTGAGGTGAACAAGCAAGCTATTCCTAAGCTTCAGGCCCAATTGACAAGTTACCAAACCCTTAAACAAGAATTGCAGACCCAGATTAGTAAGAGCCAAGAGCTTCTCCAAAATCAAGAAAAACCAGATTTGGTCGCTTTAACACAAGAGGTCCAAACCGGTCAGGAAAGTTACGATACGCAATTGGCTCAGGTCTCTGTCATGGAGAAGGGGCTTAAGGATGCGAATGCTACCTACCAGGCAGCCAAAACCCTTCAAGACAGCAATCAAGAGGCCTTTAAGGCCCACCAAGAACTCAGTGATTTGGTGAAGGTGGTTAAGGGAGAAAATACTGCTCTGACTGGTCGTCTCAATCTTGAGGTCTACGTTATCCGTCAGTATTTCCAACAAATCTTGGACTATGCCAATGCTAACTACATCGGTCTCTTAACGGATAACCGCTATTCCTTTGTCTTGAGTGAGGAAGGTCGTAGGGCGCGTGATCACTTCGGTTTGGATATCAACGTCTATGACCAACTGACAGGTAGTGAACGCTCCGTTAAATCCTTGTCTGGTGGTGAAACCTTTATCGCTGCACTAGCTATTGCCCTATCCCTCTCAGAAGTTGTCCAAAATACCAGCAAGGGTGCTGTCGTTGAAGCTCTCTTCATCGACGAAGGTTTCGGGTCACTAGACAAAGAAGCCCTCACCAAGGCTATCTCGGTCCTAGAACAAATTGGCGAAAACCGTATGGTCGGTGTCATCAGTCACGTGGACGACATGAAAGAAGGTATTGCTCAGCAACTAGCCATCATCAAGTCGCACGATGGTAGCAGCCGCATTAAGATTGTGGATAAGGGGTGAAATATAAAAACTAAATTACTGTCAATTAACGAGAACCAAAAGACATATCCTATAATAGGAGTCAATTTGACTTACTAACTTTTATCCAATTGTACTATTAGGATGAGGATAAGAGTAGGATGAGGATAAGAGGAAAGTTAATAACCTTATTAGATTGTACTTGGATGTAGGTTTTATGTGATATTGTGTTAAGCTTATCAATATAAAATCAGAAAGATTAATCGTAGGTAACGAAAATCAATAGCTAAAGACCGCTTTCGCTGGGAGTTATGGCTGAACTTGAAATGTGATAATATTATAGAAAAGTACTGAGATGTTAAGAAGTGTACTGACCGCCAAAGTTAGACAGGAAAAATCTAACTCTTTGGGTGCAGTTCAAATTGAAGTAGCAACATTTTATGTGACGCTTCATAAACCAGCACCCCATCACACCATGGGAAGTCTTAAGATTGATACTTAAACACATGTTATTAATGAAGATGGGGATATTATAAAGGGATTTTATGCAGCAGGAGAAGTAGCTGGAGGTCTTCACGCTGGGAACCGCCTTGGTGGAAATTCTTTGCCGGATATCTTTACTTTTGGACGTATTTCTGGGTAAATGTCTATAAACAAGAATTGTTAGTACAATAGGTAGGTCGTAAGTAGAAAGAAGAATTTTACAGTTTTATAGCCAATAAATATTTTTAGACTGGAGATAATTTGTTCCAGTCTTTTTATTTTCTCAAAAAGATGAAATAAAAGGTTTTAAAAATTAAAATGAGATAATGGCTCTTTGACTAAAAATAAGTTATAATTAGAATAAGTGTAATATGTAATTTTTATGGTATTTTTTCTAAAAAGAGATAGCGTCTTTACAAGTTTTTTTTAATAAAGAAAGTAAGACTAGGGATAATTTTTGGAAAAAGACAAAAATATCATAATAATATCCGATAATGAATTGTGTTGACTAGTGAATGGTTGGGTGTACTTAGGTTATCATCACCTAGGTCATGGAGGAGAAGATAGAAGTGATGAATGTTTCAGGCCGATTTTGTGTTTTTTCGCATAAGGATAGACAGCATCAACGTTTTTTTCAATTATTACCTGATGGTAGCATTAGAGATATTGACAGTCCTGGTCATGATAATGAACGCTTTTGGGATTTTCAAAATAATCAGATCTGCTTATATTCTAATCAAAGGCAGTTAACTGCTACTTTTGATTGTTGCTATGAGGAAGAGGGACATTCATACTGGGAAGGTTGGCATCAACACTCTATTCCTTTGGAACTTCGTCTCTATGATATGAAATCTGATCTTTTTGATTTTAAGACGAAGTTTACCAGTAGGTTTTTGATTGATTATGGAGCATTGTCAGTTGGTCCACATACCTATGGTATCCCCTTTTTAGTTGACTATGATCATGGTGGAAAGGTAATTATAGGGGATTACTGTTCTATTGGTCAGAATGTTTATTTTGTGACGGCAAATCACAATTTGGAATTGGTGACTACCTATCCATTTAAAAGTTTAGAGCGATTTTATTCAGATAAGACCTTAGATATAGAAGATGATCACACCCTTCAATCTCCTACTAGGGTTGGTAATGATGTCTGGATTGGGAATAATGTCCAGATTATGGCTGGTGTAACTATAGGTGACGGTGCGGTTATAGCCGCAGGATCTGTGGTTACTAAGGATGTATCCCCCTATGCTATTGTTGGAGGGAACCCAGCCAAGTTGATTCGCTACCGTATTGCAGATGCTAATGACCGATTCAACATGCAAAAGATTTCTTGGTGGGATTGGCCAGAGCATGTAATTTCAGAACGGCTTGATAAAATTATGAGTAAGGATATTTCTGCCTTTATTGCAGAATATTTACCCGAAGATGACTAGGCTCAATATTGTATCCATTTATTTGGTTGCTGATTCACTCATAGAAGTTCTTGTTAGAGTTCTTCGTATGTGTAAAAGCTTGGACAACTATAATGTGCTATAAATAATAAAAGAAGAAATAAATATGACAGAAAAAGTTAGTGTAATTGTACCCGTATTTAATGTTGAAAAATACCTTAGACAGTGTCTGGATAGTATCCTTCAACAAACCTATCAGAATCTCGAAATTATTATTATAAATGATGGCTCAACAGATGGAAGTGACGCCATATGCCGTGAGTATGCTGGTAAGGATTCACGAATATCTTACTTTGCAAAAGAAAATACTGGGATTTCTGATACAAGAAATGTCGGTATTCGTCAAGCAACGGGTGAGTATGTGACCTTTGTAGATTCGGATGATTGGGTAGAACATACTTATGTTGAAGAGCTTCATGATAAGCTTAAGGCTTATGATGCTGACATTGCTATTACCAATTATTATCTCTTTAATGAGGCCGATAGTCTTTTTTATTTTTATATTACTGATGAGGATTATTATGAACAAGTGTATTCTCCTGCTCAGTTGATTGAGGGTCTATATGAAACCAAGTTCAATAAAAGCTTTGCTCTGATTTCAGCTTGGGGGAAACTTTATAAACGCACTCTTTTTGAAGATCTACTTTTTCCAAAAGGACAGATTGGAGAGGATGGCTTTTTTAATCTTAAGGCCTATTTAATGAGCGAGCGCGTAATCTACCTCAACAAGGGGTTGTATGCTTACCGAGAAAGACCAGGAAGTTTATCTAGAACTTGGACTGAAGATTGGATGTCAGCATTGGTATATGCTATGGAAGAGCGTCTTGCCTTGTTAGCTAGCAGGGGTTATCCACTCGAGAAGCATATGACTGTTTATCGTATGATGTTAGAGTCTTGCTTGACAAATGGAGCATCTCAGGGCTTAGAAGGAACAGAAGCTTATCGTCGAATCAAGGAAAAATATCAGGTATTAAGTTTAGCACCACAGCACTATAATGGGAAAAAACGATCAATTGTACTTGCTGCAAACTATCCTTATGTTGAGCAGGTGGTAACTACAATCAAATCTATTCTCTATCACCATCGCAATATTCGTTTTTATATAATTAACAGTGATTTTCCACAAGAATGGTTTAAGGGGCTAAACCGTCACCTTGCACGATTTGGTAGTGAGATTGTTAATTGTCGAGTAAGTAGTGCACAGATTTCCCAATATCGCACGGATATTTCCTACACTGTTTTTTTACGCTATTTTATTTCTGATTTTGTCAAAGAGGACCGTGTAATTTATATGGATTGTGATATGGTAGTGACGGGGTCACTTGATGATCTATTTACAATGGATCTAAAGGGATATCCTGTTGCGGCAGTCCGAGATTATGGGGGACGTGTCTTTTACCACCGAGAAATCTTCAATGCAGGCTTTTTAGTTATTGATAATGCATACTGGAGACAGGAACAGATGAGTAGGCACCTTATCGAAATGACTAATGAGTGGCATGATAAGGTTGATCAAGCCGATCAGTCTATCTTGAATATGGTCTTTGAAAATAATTGGTATGAACTTCCATTTGACTTTAACCATGTTGTTTTGCATAGCCATTTTACAGATTATCAATTACCAGAAGGACAAGAATATCCCAAAGTTATTCATTATCTGTCCCATAGAAAACCATGGTTTCCTCTGGCAGCGCAAACTTATCGCGATGTGTGGTGGTTCTATGCACAGTTGGATTGGTCTGATGTAGCTGAGAATGTTAGCTTGGCTCCATTGCAGAGTAGGGCGCTTTATCCTAAAGGTAGACCATTTACCTGTCTAGTTTATACTAGCATTGCTGAAATTCCTCACTTGGAGGATTTGATTCAAGCTCTTCCTCAAGTTCACTTTAATATTGCTGCCCGTGTCATTGTATCAGATAGCTTAGCGAGATTGATTACATATCCTAATGTAACAGTCTATTCTGGTATTAATAATATGCGTAGCCTAGATTTGGAATTGGTATCAACAAGTGATTTGTTACTTGATATCAATCCAGGAGAGAAGACTTTAGAAATACTTGATGGTTTCAGATTTGAGGATAAACCTATTTTTGCTTTTGATGATTTAAAATCTCGGAAACACCACCAACGTACATTTCCAAGAGAGCATTGGCAAGAAATGGCGGAAGCAATCAGGAAAATGAGAAAGGCGCAAGATTAAGATGGCAGACTTTCATTTGAACGGTAATTTTCAACAGATTACCATTGACCCTACGGCTCACGTTGAATTGGGGCAGGATATCACCTTGCGTTCCTTTGTTTGTCTAGAGGTGGGAAATGGTGCAACCCTAAAGCTCGGGAATCGTGTTTTCTTCAATAATCACTGTTCTATTCGTTGTGAACATCATATTGAAATTGGTAAGGATACCATGTTCGGAGATGGGGTTCGTATTTTTGATCATAATCATCAATATTCTAACTATCACGTAGAAAAAATCGCCTTTAATTATGGAAAGATATCGATCGGAAAAAATTGTTGGATTGGTGCCAATGTTGTGATTCTTAAGGGAGTCACGATCGGTGACAACGTCATTATTGGTGCAGGAGCAGTCATTCATAAGGATATTCCAAGTAACTCCATTGTTGTAAGTAAAGAGGAACTCATCATAAAAGAGCGGCCACAATTACAGCA
Source organism: Streptococcus sp. HMSC064D12 (assembly GCF_001837205.1). NCBI lineage: Bacteria > Bacillati > Bacillota > Bacilli > Lactobacillales > Streptococcaceae > Streptococcus > Streptococcus sp. HMSC064D12. The sequence continues at coordinate 19,368 of NZ_KV831765.1, read as the reverse complement.
CCATGTGTTTACACTGACAGCCTCGGACACTCTGGAAAACCTCACTTATTTGGTAGAAAATCTTCCAGAAGTTTCGTTTCATATTGCAGCCAAGACCAATGTTTCAGATCGCTTAGAATCCTTTAAAAAGTATGACAATGTAACGTTATACACAAACGTCCATCATGACGATATTATAGAGGATTTATTGGATCAATCAGAAATCTATCTGGATATTAATCATTGGGATCAGGTGGATTCTATTGTAGATCGGGCATTTGAAAAGGAAAAACCGGTCTTCGCTTTTGATAATGTCGTTCACAGAGCAGAGTTGGGTGCTAGTGTATTTTCTCATCAGGACCCTGAAATGATGGTGAAAGCAATTCAAAGACAATTGTTTGGAATTGCTGTGGATACAGTAAACTGAAAAAGAAAATCTGGTTTATGTTTTTGATATTACAAATCATGATAATTGTGGACGAAGTAGGGGGGGTTCCACGTTTGAGGCAGATTTGAAGATAAATGAGATTAAGTTGGAGTTAGATTGAAAAAGAAAGGTAAGCTAGATGAATAAAGTTATAGCGTTAGGTGCCGACAATGGCTACATGGACAAGGTAGAAACAACGATTAAGTCAGTTTGTGTGCATAATGATAACATTAAATTTTACGTTTTTAATGATGACCTTCCTTCGGAATGGTTTCGTGTGATGAACAAACGTTTGGAGAAAATCAACTCACAAATTGTCAATGCGAAGATTTCAGATAACCACTTACGAAAGTATCATCTTCCAAGGCCTCATTTATCTTATGCAGCTTATTTCCGTTTTTTTATTCCTGAGGTAGTAGAGGAGGAAAGGGTTTTATACCTTGATTCAGATATTGTTGTAGATGGAAACTTGACGGATTTGTTTGAGACGGACCTTGGAGATTGTCCTTTAGCTGCTGTTCGAGACGATTTACAACAGACAAATTTTAATTCAGGAGTCATGTTGATTAATAATAAGTATTGGAGAGAACATGACATTTCCACTCAACTGTTTGAAGTAGCAGATCAATACCATGAATATGAATATGGTGATCAAGGTCTTTTAAACCGTTATTTTATTGGCCAGTGGAAAGAATTAGATATGAACTATAATTTCATGGTTGGTATGGATAGTGTGGCTACTTCTTCTCCTCAAAGTGATGAATGGTATATCAAAGCAAAACAGCATAAAAAGGTTTCTATTATCCATTATACGGCTGGTAAGCCCTGGCAGGCGGTGTTTAATAACCGTTTAGGTGATCGTTGGTGGTTCTATTATGCTCTGGATTGGTCAGATGTATTATTGCGTACAGAAATCATAAATCGTGATTTAGGAGCTTTAACTGTACAGGAACCCTACCATACAGCTATTTTCACAAATGCGTGTGAAATGGAACATTTGGAATACCTGATTCAAGCCCTGCCCAATGTGCATTTCCATATTCTAGCTCATACGGTCTTTGCGTCACAGGTGGTTGATTTGCAACGTTATCTAAATGTGACAATCTATCCTTGTTTTAATCAGTATAATTTTGAAACCGTTTTGGAGAAAATAGATTTTTATCTTGATATCAATCATTTTAATGAAATTATGTCGATTACACAGGAAGTTCATAAACTTGGAAAACCAATCTACGCCTTTGACAATACCAGCAAGGACCAGTCTGGAGAAAGTCATGTTTATCCGGCTCAGAACCCTGAAATGATGGTGGAAGAAATTAAATCTTATCTGGCCACATTGGCTGATTAGACTTGTGGAGAGAGACAAAAATCGTTATCAGAGTACAACTGGAACTTGCTGGGAGGAGAGATGATTTACACTTTTAATCTGATGGTGGAATTAGAGCCTAATGGTGTCGATGTTGCCCAGGCTTACCGGGGACAAATCTTTAGGAAACTGGGGTGTCCAGCACGTTTTGTCTTTACGCAAGTTCCTCCTAGATATAAATGGGATTACTATTTATCTTTGGGATATGCGGAAGATGAAATTGTTATAGCACATATGTTATTAACAGATCAGCGTGATATGACCTTGACAATGAGTGTGGAGAAAATGAAGCGAGGTTTGAATCTCCATTCCACTCCAATTGAACGAGATCAAGAGTTAATATTTCCGGAAGAGAATGGGATTTCTCTTGTCTTTCATCGAAATACTCTTAAGTCAAATTATGTTGATTATGTCGATTATTATGTAGCTGGTCATCTTCTTCGTAGGGAACATTACGGGAGTGTAAAGCTTTACACTGAATATTTTACAGCTGTTCCCACTGATGCGGGCTTAGAAGCAAGAGTCTTTCAGCGTCTTTTTTATAATTTGGATGGTTCCATAGCTTTGGAGGAAATCAAAAAGACACCAGGTGATTTGACGAAATCGGTCTATCGGCAGGGGACTCATTGGTTTTACAGTGAGTCGGAGCTTTTGAGCCAAGCGATCGGCACCTTACAATTTTCTGCAAAAGACCATATCATTGTTGATCGTTTAGAGCGTCTTCCCTTTACGCAGACTCTTTTAAAAATGAAGGGTGAAGCAACCTTATCGTGTGTCCTTCATTCGATACACCATTGGGGCGACTGTATCAATTCAGAATATTTCCTTCTTTTTCAGTATGCTAACTATTTTGACCATATCATTGTATCTACGGAAGCTCAAAAGGAAGAATTAGAACGGGATCTGTCGTCGGATAAGCCTGTATCTGTCTTGCCAGTCGGAGGGCTTGAAAGGTTGCAATATTCTGATAATCGCAAGCCTTATAGCCTGATGATTGCAGCACGGTTTGAACGGAGAAAGAGATTGGACCTAGCGATTGATGCGGTAGTGGCCTTGCATGAAAAAATCCCAGAGGTTACATTGGACATTTATGGTCAAGGTATGCTTTGGCAAGAAATAGAAGAAAAAATTAAGCAGTTAAATGCTCAAAGTTATATTCATCTCAAGGGGCACCAAGACCTTCAAACTCGTTTTAAGGCATATGAACTTTATTTGGCCACTTCCGAGTGGGAAACGTTTGGGTTAACTTTACTAGAGGCGATAGGGTCTGGCCTTGTTATGGTGGGAACAGACGTTCCCTATGGGAATCCCACTTTTATTAAAAATGATCGAAATGGTTTTCTCGTTCCCTTTGTAAATCAATCACATGAAGAAGTGGTTGCTGACTTGAAGAGAAGTATGCAGAAGGCTTTTGGAAACTTAAATTTTCTACGAGAAGGTTCTTATAAATTGGCTGAACGATATATGACAGATCAAATTATTGGACAATGGAGAGAGTTTTTGACGAATAGGGGAAAAAATAACGATGTATTATCTGGTAAATGAATGGACTTCAGATGATGAGAGGTTGAGAGATGACCTAGAACAAATTGGAATACCCATCCAGCCTCTACAGATAGAAAATATTCTGGATTTTATTTTTTCTAATCAAAAAGTAAATTCACCTCTGCATATGACTGGTCTTTCGTTACCCCCGTTTTGGGAAGTGTATGCGAATGGGGATATTGTTTCTGATGGAGTGAGGAGGGGGAGAATAGACTGTTATCAGGATTACCCTCAAAGGGTCAAAAAAGTAGAGTGGTATAATCCAGATGACAATTGTTCTACTTGTGATTACTATGATCTTTCTGGAAGACTTTTTCTGGAAGAAGTTTGGAGTGCAAATGAATGTCATCTATCTGTTTATATGAATGATAAAATGGGAAAACTACATTTATTCCATCAGCATGATCGTGCGCTCTATCAAACGACCGATGGTTTAGAACAGGGATTTTCCTCGATAGAAGAAGCGAAAAAAGCCCTTCTTCAAGAAGTTCTTTTGCAGGTTGAAACAGTATTTTTGTCTGATCCAGAATTGTTGAAGGCTTTACCCAAACTTGCGAAGGAGCAGATTATCTTCTATGATCGGTCAACTCTTCCTGAAGCAGAACTTGCTCCTCTATTGGACGAGAGTGTAAAAGTGTTAGTTCGTGATGCTAACGGCAGAGCATCGCATGATCGTCTATTATTTTTCCCTACCTATTTGGGAGATTTGAGGGAATTTCAGCCACAGGTTCTCATTTTGACAAACACTCAAGAAATCGAACAGATTGAAGTTCTTGTGACTGCTCTTCCTCATTTTCAGTTTCATATTGCAGCCTTGACAGAGATGGGGGAACGATTAGTACGTCTCAATGATTATCCGAATGTTCACCTTTATCCAGGAATTTCAGGTGAGAATTATGAGCGGTTATTAAATAAATGCCGTATTTACCTAGATATCGCATATGCGGATGAAATTTTAGACGGAAATCGAATGGCTCTTGAAAGAGGAATGATTTTATATGCTTTTGAGGAAACCTGTCACCGACCAGACCTCTATATAAAAGATCACCTGTTTCAAAAAGATGCAATTACAGACTTGCTCGATGAACTATCTCAGCTGGAAGATCCTAAAAGATATCAATCAGTCTATGATAAGCAAAAGATGCATCCAATGCTAGCAACAAAAGAAGAGTTGAAGATGATTTTTCGAATGTCAGAAAAATAAAGAAGGGAAACCATGACTAAAGTACATATTACAAATCTATATGGTATGGCAGGGGATAGCACTGTCATCTTAGCTCAGAATGCTGTGACGGATATTGCGCGTGCTTTGGGGTATCGAGAGATTGGAATCTATTTTTATAATATCTCTACAGATAGTCCGAGTGAGAGAAGCAAGCGTCTAGATGGAATCATGGCAAGTATCTCATTTGGTGATATTGTGATTTTTCAATCGCCAACTTGGAATGGTTGGGAGTTTGACGCGGAATTTGTAGCGAAGCTGAAGGATTTAAGAGTTAAACTAGTGATTTTTATCCATGACGTTATTCCACTAATGTTCCGTGATAATGCCTACCTAATGCCGACTTATATGGAGATGTTCAATCAAGCAGATGTCATTATTGCGCCTTCACAACAAATGGTTAACCGTCTGTGTGAAGCAGGTCTGACTGTGGAAAAAATCTTGATTCAAGAATTTTGGGATCATCCTCATAACCTCAGTTTGAACCAACCAGTATTTAAAAAAGAGATTTTCTTTGCAGGATCTTTGACACGCTTTCCAGAGTTGCAAAATTGGGTTTATGAAACCCCTTTGCGAGTTTTTGCGAATGAGCCAAAGAGCAATCCAGAAGCCAATTTGGTGATTGAAGGATGGAAGCGCAATGAAGAACTCCTGATGGAACTATCAAAGGGAGGCTTTGGTCTTGTCTGGAATACCCAGTATAACGATGGGGAGAATGTTGATTACTACGAAATGAATATTTCACATAAGCTCAGCACCTATCTGGCGGCAGGAATTCCTGTGATTGTGCCCAACACCTTATCAAATAGTCATCTGATTGAAGAGCGTGGTTTAGGATTTGCTGTGAACAGTTTGGAAGAAGCCAATCAATTGGTTCAAAATATGGCTCCAGAATCCTATCAAGAAATTAGTAGTAGGGCTCAAGGGTTTGCTTTCCTCCTAAAAGAGGGGTATATCACTAAGAAGCTTTTAATAGATGCTATTAATTTCTTATTTACTTTATAAAAGGATAATTGAGAAAAAAGAGGGGGAAAATTTCAGTGAAAAGGGCAATCGTTCTTGCTGGTGATAATGGTTACATGGAAAAGCTAGAGGTAACTATAAAATCTATTGTTGCGACAAACAGTCAAATTATTTTTTATGTGATCAATGACAATCTCCCTCAGGAGTGGTTCTGGTTGATGGGGAGAAGATTAGAGTCTGTTCAATCACAAATTCGGAATATTAAGATTTCTTCTGATCAGATAAAAGGGTATTCGCTACCCATGGATCATTTAAGTTATGCTACCTTTTATCGTTATTTTATTGCAGATGTTGTTACAGAAGACCGAGCACTTTATCTAGATTCTGATATTGTTGTCACTGGAGATTTGACACCTCTCTTCGAAGAAGATATAGAAAATCATGCTTTGGCCGCAGTTACGGATGGCTTAGATGCTTCTAAGTTTAATGCAGGTGTGCTCCTTGTGAATACTGTGCTTTGGAGAGAAGAAAAAGCTAGCCATCAGTTGCTGGAATTGACGAATCGCTATCATCAAGAGGAGTTTGGAGATCAAGGAATCCTTAATCGTTATTTTAAAGGACGTTGGAAAAAACTACCAGAAGTCTACAATGTAATGGTTGGTATGGATACGTTTGCTCACACCTTTAACGTCCCTGAATGGTATGATAAGGCAGACCAGCTGGAGAAGGACGCAGTAATCATTCACTATGCGGGAGAGAAGCCTTGGTATCAGTGGAATTTGAATCGTTGTCGGGATATCTGGTGGTTTTATTATGGTCTGGAATGGTCTGAAATCTTGTTACGAAAGGATATTACCAAACGTCATTTCAAGGATTTGGTAGGAAGGCCCAAATTCCAAACAGCAGTATTTACGAATTCGGCAGCTATGGAACATATTGAAACATTGGTGGAAGCATTGCCAAATGTTCAATTTAATATCCTTGCTTACACAAATTTTGCTCCTAGTGTAATTGCTTTAGAAGCCTACTCCAATGTTTCGCTTTATCCTCGTTTTACACGGTACAATGCTCAAGCTGTGTTGGATAAATTGGATTTTTATTTGGATATCAATTATCATGAAGAGATTTATGATATTATTCAAAAGGTTACTGCGTTGAAAAAACCTATCTTTTCTTTTGATGTTACCAATCATTGTGAGATTGAAGGGGATAGTCACTGTTTTCATGTAGAGGATATTGATGATATGATTGGTGTTATTCAAGAATATTTAGCTCAATTGAGTTAAATCAGGTATGAATTAGGTTGAAATAAGTGAAGGAAAAAATGGAAAAAATTAGTGTCATCGTCCCTGTATATAATTCAGAGGCCTATCTTGAAAATTGCTTAAATAGTATCATCCAACAGACCTATCAAAATTTAGAAATTATCTTAGTCAACGATGGTTCAACGGATGGTTCTGCCGCTATTTGCCAACGCTACAAGATTCAGGACCCTCGAGTGAAGGTCTATCATAAGCCTAATGGAGGAGTTGGATCTAGTCGGAATCGTGCTTTAGAAGCGGTGACGGGAGACTACATTCTCTTTGTGGATAACGATGATTGGTTGGAACTGGATCATATCGAGAGTTTATATCATTTGCTGAAAAAAGCAGATGCAGATATTGCAATTGGAAATTTCACTCAATTTATGGAAGAAGAGGGGAACTTTTTAATCCATGTTGGGGGAAATGATTATTTTGAGCGTGTCTATTCTCCTTTTGAGTGGTTCCAACATCAATATGATGGGCAGTATAATCTGAGCCAATGTTTCACGGTCCCTTGGGCAAAGCTTTATAAGGCGGAATTGTTTAAAGAGATTGTTTATCCAACAGATAAAACGGTAGAGGATGATTATACGACCTACAAGGTCTATCTACAAGCTGATAAAATTGTCTATATGAACCGGGCCATCTATCTGCATCGTAAACGTGAGACAAGTGTGACCAAAACGGTTAATCTTGCAGATGTTTATCCGTTACAAAGTATCGAAGAACGCATGATGATTCTTCAATTGATCGGAGCTCCAAAGGGCTTAATAGATGCAGAAATTGCTGCTTACAAGTGGCGATTGGCCATTCATGAAGAAGAGACCTTAAAACATGGAGACATGGAAGCTTATCAGCAAGTACTGGTAAAAAAACGGATCAAGGAGAAGAGTTTTCATGCATGATACAAAAAGTCGGGCGATTGTTCTAGCAGGAAATCAGAACTTTATCGCTCAGTTATCGACGACTATAAAATCTATCTTTTATCACAATAAAAATGTGAAAATTTATGTTTTGAATCGAGATATCCTTCCAGACTGGTTTCGAAAACCACGGAAGATGGCTCAGCTCTTAGGGGGCGACCTCATTGATGTCAAATTGAATCCAGACGATGTGAAGGATACCTGGTGGACTCAGGAACATATTAGTCTGGATGCTTATTCCCGCTACTTTATTCCGAAGTATATCTCAGAGGAAAAGGTGCTGTATCTCGATGCGGATTTGCTGGTTCTAAAGAACTTAGAGGATATCTTTGAAATAGATATGAAGGGCCACCCGATTGCAGCCGTGATGGACACAGATAACCAAAGTTTTAATTCCGGTGTCTTATTAATTGATAATGGTTTGTGGAAACGAGAAAATATGACAGAGCAGTTGGTGAATGAGACGAATGGCTCACTCCAGCAAGCTTTAGAAGGAAATATTCCTAAATTTAATGGGGATCAGACAATCTTTAATAAGGTCTTTCGTGATAGATGGTTAGCCTTGGATAAAAGGATGAACCTCCAAGTTGGTCATGACGTGACTGCTTTTATGAGTCATTGGCCAAATCACTTTAAAGATAGTGAAGATCCCTATGTTGTGCATTTTGTCTCACACCGAAAACCATGGGCGACACTAAGTGCCAATCGTTTCCGCCAATTATGGTGGGCTTTCCACGACATGGATTACAGTCAGGTCTTGTCTCACCATATGGGGGACTTCCAGATAGAGATGGATCCAGATTATGAGCTCCATCTGTTCAATTTGACCAATTCTCAATCCTTCAAAAACCTTGAGGAATTGATTCAGGGACATCCGAAGGCCTTGTTCCATATTGCTGCCTATACGGAAATGGGAGAGGAATTGATGCGTCTTGCAAAATATGAAAATGTGAGATTGTATCCAGAAGTCGTCCCTCCAGTATTGGAAGAACTTATCAATCGTTCTGCTGCCTATTTAGATATTAACTATGGTACTGCTGATCAAGCAACCTTGGCGGCTTATGCGAAAACAGGGAAACCGATCTTGTCCTTCCCAGAAACCAGACATAGTGAGCAAGCGCAGTTAGAGGTCAACACGATTGAACAAATGCATTCACTCATTAAAGAGCGTATAAAGACAGGTGAATGGGGAGAAGTTCACGAGCTTCCACGATTGCACTCCTTAACCATGACCCAAACGCAAGATCTCGAGTCGATCGAAGAACTGGTCTGTGCTCTTCCATTTGTGCAGTTTCATATCGGTGCTTGGACAGCTATGGGACCTAAGTTAGTCGAATTAAAGCAACATCCCAATGTTAGTTTGTATCCTGCGATCAATCAGGAGCAGTTGAGCCAGTTGATCCATAGTGCGGATATTTATTTGGATATTAATCATGGCGATGAAGCTGGTGATATTCTATCACAGGTAGAATTGGCGGGGATTCCTAGTTTTGGTTTTTATAAAACCCAACACGGGAACCATGGGCAGTTTCTTTTTTCAAGTGAGCGACCACAGGAACTGATCACGGCGATTGAACAATTGGATGGAGAAGGAAGCTTGCCTAAAATTCTCCCTCTACCAACGGTTAAGTCCATTGATGAGAGTCTGGACTTCATTAGGGAAAATCATTCATCTGTCATTCGTTTTGGAGATGGTGAAATCAATCTAATAGCTGGCCATTCTATCGCCTACCAAGATTATCATCCTGAACTGGCACGAACTCTACGTGAGTTAGTTGGAATGAACAGTTCAGAAAAACTCTTAGTCTGTTTGCCAGATGCTTTCGAAGATCGCTTCAAATTTACGTGGTGGGCAGAAGATTTTTGGAAAAAGCATTTGGATCATTATGATGATTTTTATCGTCAAATTGCACCGGCACCATGGTATGGTTCAACCTTTATCTCACGTCCTTATATTGATTTTTTAGATAAAACAAAAGCCGAGTCACAGTTTGAAAAGCTAAAAAGGTTATGGGAAAACAAAAATCTCTTAATAGTAGAAGGAGCTACATCTCGTTCTGGGGTTGGTAATGATTTATTCGATCAGGCCTTATCTATCAAACGTATTGTCTGCTCTTCTCATTGTGCTTATAAGGATGTGGATGCTATTGAGTCAACAATTCGTAAGTATGCGGATAATCATCTTATACTTATCATGTTGGGCCCAACGGCTAAAGTATTAGTTGCAAATCTAGCTAAAGATGGTTATCAAGCCTTGGATATTGGACATATTGACTCTGAATATGAATGGCTAAAAATGGGTGCGACAACAAAAGTTAAACTCAAACACAAACACACGGCGGAGTATAACTTTGACCAAGATATTGAATTCATCGAAGATGAAACCTACACCAAACAAATCGTGGCAGACTTATCTCGTTTGCCGGTAGAATAAGAAAGATATATGAATAATAAAAATACAGTAGTATTGGCAGGAGATTATGCTTATATTCGTCAAATAGAGACCGCTTTAAAATCTCTTTGTTATCACAATCGTCAGCTTAAAATATACCTTTTTAATCAAGATATTCCAGTCGAGTGGTTCCGTGCCACGAGAGAGCATGTGGAGAGACTCGGAGGAGAGCTTCTTGATATTAAGTTAATTGGTCCTCAATTTCAGATGAATTGGACTAATAGGTTGGGACATATCAACCATATGACCTTTGCGCGTTATTTTATACCTGATTTCGTACATGAAGATAAGGTACTTTATCTTGATAGTGATTTGATAGTCACAGGTAATCTAGATAGTCTTTTTGAACAGGAATTGGGAGACAATTATGTCGGAGCTGTTCGTTCATGTTTTGGTGCCGGTGTTGGTTTTAATGCAGGTGTATTGCTAATTAACAATCGTTTATGGAAAGAGGAACATATCCGTCAAAAACTAGTGGATATAACTGAACGGGAGCACGCAAATGTAGGAGAGGGTGATCAATCAATACTCAATATGGTATTTGAAGACCGCTACCTGAATTTACCTGATACTTATAATTTTCAAATTGGTTTTGATGCTGGTGCAGCCGAGGGAGGTCATCGTTTTGTTTTTGAAATTCCTCTTGAACCACTACCTTTGATTTTACATTATATTTCTCCGGATAAACCGTGGAATCAGTTTTCAGTAGTACGACTGCGTGAGGTTTGGTGGCGGTACTGTCTCATGGAATGGTCTCAAATTTTGAAAACATGGACAAATCGGGGCTTTGAGTTAGAATCTAACCGTGAATCTACCGTGTTGACGTGTTATACTTTGACGAACTCCTACTTATTGGAACAGATTGAATACTTAGTTCAGCATCTCCCTCAAGTTCATTTTATCATCGCTGCCTATACCTATATGGCTACAGAACTTTTAGTGCTATCTCGCCATCCAAATGTAACCCTTTATCAAAATACCTATCCTTTGCTTGTTGAATATGAGCTATCTAAAGTTGATTTCTATCTGGATATTAATCATTATGATAAATTACCAGAAATCTATGAGTACGTAACTCAAAATCAGCTTCCTTTACTAACTTTTGAGAATACACAAGCTCCAAATCAATCTTATCAAGCTATTTGTTCACATGAAAATCCTGAATTGATGGTGAATGCTATTAATCAATTGGTTGCTAAGCGTATTAGTGAGAAGGAGGAGAGTGGCTGCTAATGAAAAAAATATTACAATCTATTGTTTTTAAACGTTTATCTTGGACAGTTCTTTTCCTCTTTATTTATGTTTTGGGAAGCCATTTAGTCTTACCATTTATAGATTTGAAACACCCAAAACTCTTAGGAGGGTTATCCAATTCGATAGCCTTCACAAGTGCTATGATGGGTGGTAATTTAAGTTCATTTTCACTTTTTTCTGTGGGCTTGTCCCCTTGGATGTCAGCCATGATTCTTTGGCAGATGTTTTCGTTTTCAAAAAAGTCTGGTTTAAGTAAGCTACCAATAGAAATACAGGATCGACGCAAAATGTATTTGACCTTTGCCATCGCTCTCATCCAGTCTTTAGCGGTGTCTCTAAGCCTTCCGATTGAAGTAGGAATTCCTAAAGGATTGGCTATCCTAACGAACACTATCCTTCTAATTGCGGGAACCTTCTTTTTAGTCTGGCTATCGGATTTGAATTCTTTCTTTGGTATAGGAGGTTCTATTGTCATTTTGATGGCCAGTATGGTTGCTAATCTACCTAGGCAAATTGGAGAGAGTATTACACGACTACATATAGGATTACCGATTATTCTCTCTCTGATTATCATGGGTTTGCTCTTCTTATATATTGCAGTTATTGTCCAAAGAGCACGGTATCGCATTCCCATCAATAAGGTTAATATTCATAATCGTTTTAGCCAGTATTCCTATCTTGATGTTATGCTTACCCCAGCAGGTGGGATGCCCTTCATGTACGCAATTTCTCTAGTCTCTATTCCTCAATATCTTCTTATCTTGATTCAGATTTTATTTCCTAAAAACAGTTGGACAAATACTTGGATTGAAGCTCTGACAGTGGGACATCCGATTTGGCTTGTTCTCTATCAAGTGGTCTTATTTGTTTTGGGGATTGCTTTTGCTTTCGTAAACGTTAGTGGTGAACAAATTGCAGAACGCATGCGAAAATCAGGAGAGTACATTTACAATGTTTATCCTGGTCCTGATACAAGCCGTTATATCAATAAAGTTGTCATGAAATTTGCTGTTATTGGGGCAATTTATACAGTTATCATGGCAGGTGGCCCTATGATGATTGTGCTTATTAATCCGCAGTACTTACAACTTAGTATGATTCCTGGAATGTTTTTGATTTACAGTGGAATGGTATACAATGTACGCGAAGAAATTGCAGCTATGACCCTAAATGAATCCTATAAAGGTTTGTTTGACTAGATTAAAAGTTAAAATTATTTATATCACCTCAATTATTCATTTGAGAGTGATAGGTAGTCTGGTGATCTTTTTGACCTGCCTACCTATCATCCTTAATATATCGTTAATTATTTTGAATTCATAAAAAATGGGAGAACATATGTATTATTTAATTCCGGCTTGGTACGGTCAAGGGGCAGAGTTTTGGCAACCTGACTTAACACCGTGGTATTTTAGAACCTCGAAAATAGAATTTGATGATACTTTACACCAAGCACGTATTTTTCAAGGCCAAGCGATGTCGCCTAGATTATTACTTTTAGCTTATCAACCACATCTACGTTATTTTCTGCACCGCTTTGATCTCTTAGAAGTGTCGCATTTTTCAGTGTTTGATGCTATTCAAGGAATCAAAGATCAGCCCATGCGTTGCCTACAAGTATCTGACTTGGATTGGGATGATGATTGTGACTTTATTTTCACCCCCTTCGTTATTGTTGTTGAGAAACATCATCAGCGTTTTGCCGAAATAGAGTTGGGACCAGAAGGATATTTGAGTCTTATTCGATATTATCAGGATGGTCTGATTTTAAGAGAAGAAGTCTACGATGACAGAGGATTTGTTTCTAGTATCCTTCATTTTGAAAATGGTCAGGCGACACACCGAGATTATTTGAATGAAGATGGCATTTGGCAACTTTGTCATTTCTTTGATGGACGAGGGATCGTAAGTAATCCAAGAACAGATCATCGTTTTAAGAAAAATTACTATATCAGTATGGAAGAAGTCATTTGGGAGTTCTTTGATGCTTATATTGCTCAAGAATTGACGCCTTCGGATTGCTTTGTTGTTGCGTCGAAAAGTAATCTGAATCAAACTCTTTATAGTCATCTACCAGAGGCTAATCAGAAAATCTTGACCTACTTCAAAGAACGCAATCAAAATGACCCCTTAGAGGATTATGCTTCTTATTTGCAACTTGTTGATCTGATTATTAGTGATTCTCAGGACTTTTCTACAGAATTAAGAAAACTATTTCCAGAGCAAGCTGAGAAGATTCAGCATATGGCATCTTATGATACCCGTCTAGCACTTGGAAAGAGCCAACGTCTTAAGTCATCTAAACTCTATTACCAGGTGAATTTAGATGATATCATTTGGGAAGCTATCTATCAGGTTTTAGATTTTGTAGCAAATCACCAGAATACTTATATTGTATTTGGAACTTTCAATGCGAATCCGCATGATTTTGATACATTTAAGGAAGACGTAGAGCACCTTATCTCTGAAAAACTGAATAAGAAAAAATTCAAACACATAAAAGATAATCAAAGTGCAGAAAACTACCTCGCTGAAAATGAGGAAGTTGAGTATCGTTATGATTTTGTTAATTTGATTGATGAGACAGCCTTGATTAAAGAATTTGAGTATACCCGTCTTATTGTTGATCTCAGCTTGGAACCACATCGTTATACTCAAATTGCAGGCATTAGTGCTGGGATTCCACAGATAAATAGGGTCACTTCGGACTATGTAACACATTTGAAAAATGGTTATATCCTAGAAGAAGTAACACAATTTGAGGAGGCGGCATCTTATTATCTTGATCAGTTAAAGTACTGGAATCAAGCTTTAATTGAAGCAATTGAGAAAATCAGAGAAAATACAGGAGAGCGTTTTGTTGAAAAATGGGAGCACTATTTGAAGGAGGATAAGTATGTCTAAAATTAGCATTTTGCAGGTTGGACGAGATAATTGGTCAAATACTTATGAACTCCCCGATAATGTTCGTTTTTTCTACCTTCGTGCTGGGCTTTCTAGTGATATTCTCCAATGTTTGAAACAAGCTAAACTAAGAAATTTTAATGCGGTCCTTGTTGATAGTCAGGAATCCTTACTCATGCTGATGGACTTGCGTAAGATCTTAGTTCCTTATACCATCTTTTATGATGCTGACCTTTTGATAGAGGACCATCGAGTAGGTCGCTTTCTGAAAGAAATTTGTGCTATACCAGCAGATTTTTCAGATAAGCAAGATCTGCTAGATACCCTGTCTAAGGCACTTTTCGCTGGACAATATGGTGATAAATTGTTCCCTTATCAGATTCAGGTTCATCCTCGATTCGAAGGGAAAGTTATTTATAATGGTTTTGAAAGTATCTCTTTAGATGGGAATTACGGCGATTCCTTTAAGCCTATTCTTAACTGGAGTTTTAATATTCGAGTAGCTGAGGATTTCCCTGTTGAACTTTGGTTAGAATTTGAGAAGGCTCAGACCTGTCAATGCCAATTAGTGCTGCGCATTATTCCTGAAGGTTCAGTTTCAGAAATCGTGAGAACAATTGTAGTTAGCGAGGAAGAAATGCGTAAAGGTGCCATTGTTTTAGATCAGGGGAGAACTTATATTTTATCAGCAACTTTAGAAGCTAAAGGAAATGGTGCTCTAAGAGTTGGGAATTTCCATCAACGATGGACACGTTTTCAATTTGGAAAGTTTGTATTGGGTGGGGGGATTCTCCATGATAGTAAACGTCAGGAAATCAATTATTTCTTTTATCCTGGGGATTTCAAGCCACCGCTGTCCGTCTACTTTTCAGGTTTTCGTCCTGCCGAAGGTTTTGAAGGATTTGGTATGATGAGGGCCATGGAGACACCTTTCCTGCTATTTTCTGATCCTCGCCTAGAGGGGGGAGCTTTCTACATGGGAACTGAAGAGCTTGAAAATAGTATCAAGGATACTATCCAACATTATTTGGATTACCTAGGCTTTGACAGTGATCAACTTATTCTCTCTGGGATGTCCATGGGAACTTTCCCATCTATGTACTATGGCGCGGACTTTGAACCTCATGCCATTATCATGTCTAAACCTCTAGCCAATGTTGGTACCATCGGTAATCGTGCCAGACTTTTGGCACCAGAGGTTTTCCCGACAGGAATTGATGTCTTGCATTTGCAGACGGGACGTTTGGACAATGAAGGCGTCGAGGCCCTTAATCAGAAGTTCTGGGATAAGTTTGAAAAAGCAGACTTCTCAAACACGACCTTTGGGGTTTCTTACATGAAAGATGAGGATATGGACCCAACAGCCTTCGAGGATATTACTAAAGTCCTATATTCTTCGGGAGCACGAATTCTTAGCAAGGGAACTTCTGGACGACATAATGATGACCATTCAACTGCGACTGCTTGGTTTCTCAATTTTTATCGTATGATTTTAGAAAATGATTTTGGAAGAAAGGGATGAACATGATTCATAAGAATGACTCTCAGATTCAATGGGGAACGAATGTGAGATCCTATATGTTTGGTTCCCAAATTGAACATCATCCAGATGGCTCAGTCAATTTCAGTAACCCCTTGATAGCATCAGGAACTGAGATTCATTCCTGGCTGGCTATTCAAAATTATCAGGCGAGTCGAAAGCAACCTAGCTTACCTTTGTTAAAAAAGGGATATATTTATCGTCTCGAATCACAATTTACAACAGTTCCTGAAGGTACGGTTTATCTTAAATTAAGCTTCTTAAATCGTTATGGTGAGGAAGTTAAGCAGATGATTGAAAAAAAACAATCTTTCACCTTCGTCTATCCTCATGAAGCCTACAATTATTCCATCTCCCTCTTGAGTGCTGGAATGGTAGAATTGGATTTTAAGGGAATGACAATCACTGAAGTAGGAGAAGAAAATGTTTAATTCTTTAAATCCTTTAAAACCAGTAAAAAGTGTACTCAAGCAAGTTAATGGTTGGGCTGAGCAGATGGCACAACTGGATGACCAGTCATTAAAAGATAAAACTACTGAATTTAGAGAACGGCTAGACAAAGGCGAAAGTTTAGATGATTTATTACCAGAGGCTTACGCAGTAGTACGTGAAGCAGCTAAGCGTGTATTAGGTATGTTTCCCTATGATGTTCAGGTTATGGGAGCAATCGTTATGCATCAGGGAAATATTGCTGAGATGAGTACAGGAGAAGGTAAGACCTTAACAGCAACCATGCCAGTTTACTTAAATGCACTGACAGGACAAGGAGCAATACTTGTAACGACAAACGAATACTTAGCAAAACGTGATGCTGAAGAAATGGGACAAGTTTACGAGTTTCTAGGTCTAACCATTGGCGTTCCTTTTGCAGAGGATGGTGAAGAACTTGATACCTTTGAAAAAAGGGAGATTTACGCTTCTGATATTATCTATACGACAAATAGTGGTTTGGGCTTTGACTATCTTATTGACAATCTAGCTTCGAATAAAGACGGTAAATACATGCGTCCTTTTAACTTTGCTATTATTGATGAGGTTGATTCCGTCTTACTGGATAGTGCGCAAACTCCCTTGGTTATTTCAGGTTCTCCTCGTGTTCAATCCAACTATTATGCCATGATTAATACACTCATGACGACATTGGTTGAGGATCAGGACTATATTTTCAAGGAAGAAAAG
The DNA here is from genome assembly GCF_001837205.1 of Streptococcus sp. HMSC064D12. Classification (NCBI taxonomy): domain Bacteria; kingdom Bacillati; phylum Bacillota; class Bacilli; order Lactobacillales; family Streptococcaceae; genus Streptococcus; species Streptococcus sp. HMSC064D12. The sequence goes on along the minus strand of NZ_KV831765.1, from coordinate 2,310 downwards.
GGTGAAGTTTGGCTGACAACTAAAGGTGCAAAGTTAGCTGAAAATTATCTAGGAATTAGTAATCTCTATGCCAAAGAGAATGCTACGTTTGCGCGTCACCTTATTTATGCTCTCCGAGCTCATACCCTATTCAAAAAGGATAAAGATTATATTGTTCGTCAAGGAAAAGATGGACCAGAAGTTGTTCTTTTAGATAAAGCGACTGGACGCTTGATGGAATTGACCAAACTCCAAGGAGGCATGCATCAGGCAATTGAAGCCAAGGAGCTTGTAAAGTTATCTCCCGAAACACGTGCCATGGCTTCTGTCACCTATCAAAGCCTTTTTCGTAAGTTCAAAAAGATTTCAGGTATGACTGGGACTGGTAAGACGGCAGAAAAAGAATTTTTGGATACTTACGGAATGCAAGTTGTTCAAATTCCGACCAATCGTCCGAAACAAAGGATAGATTATCCAGACAATCTTTATGTAACTTTACCAGAAAAAATCTATGCTTCTCTAGAGTATGTTAAGCATTATCATCGAAAAGGGAATCCTCTCCTAATATTCGTTGGTTCGGTTGAAATGTCTGAATTATATTCTAACCTTCTCCTAAGGGAAGGAATTGCCCACAATCTTTTAAATGCTAATAATGCTCCTAGAGAAGCTGAGATGATAGCTGAATCAGGTCAGATGGGTGCTGTCACGGTAGCTACTTCTATGGCGGGACGAGGGACTGATATTAAGTTGGGACCTGGAGTCGCCGAATTAGGTGGTCTTGTTGTCATTGGGACTGAACGTATGGAAAGTCAGCGTATTGATTTACAAATCAGAGGACGTTCAGGACGTCAGGGAGATCCTGGAATGTCTAAATTTTTTGTTTCACTTGAAGATGATGTTATCAAAAAGTATGGCCCTAACTGGGTACATAAATATTATAAAGACTACACTATTGATGAAAAAACTGAGAGTATAGAATTAGTAGGGCGACGCTACAGACGTTTGGTCGAGAAGGCGCAAAGAGCTAGTGACAGTGCGGCACGTTTTTCACGTAAGCAAACACTAGAATATGCTGAGAGTATGAACATTCAACGGGAACTCATTTATGCCCAACGAAATCACCTTATTAATCAAGATCAGGATTTAACAGATACCATTGAGCAGGTTCTTGATGACTATATTGATATTGCCCTGGTTGAAGAAGATCTTAGCGAGAAGGAGAAGTTGTATCACTTTATTCTCAAAAACATTAGTTTTCATATTGAGAAAATTCCAGATAATCTGGATATTGATGATGTCGAAGCTGTGGCTGAACTTATCTATCAGTTTGCTTATAGGGAAATAGATGATAAAAAGAAACAATTAGACACCATTGATCTTTTTGGATATTTCCAATGTCTATCACTTCTTAAGGCTATTGATGATAATTGGATTGAACAGGTTGACTATTTACAACAACTCCAACAAGCTATTGGGAGTCAAACGGCTAGTCAGAAGAATCCAATTGTTGAATATTATCAGGAAGCATTTGCAGGTTTTGAAACCATGAAGAAGCAGATCAAAAAAGACATGGTTCGCAATCTTTTACTCAGTCAAGTGCTTGTTAGTGAGGATGGTAATATCGTGACCTACTTCCCATAGGAAAGAGAGAAATATGACAAATAAAGACTTATTTCATAATGCGGTTGAAGGCCGTATGGAGGAGCTAAAACAAAAGCCCATAGTGGAGGAAAAAGAAACTAGGGGCGAGAAAATAAATAAGATTTTCTTTTTTATGTTAGGCTTTGTTATTATAATTAGTTTAATTTTTACTTTAATAGGTATGTTGAGGTAGTCTATGCAAATATTCTTTATGATTTTACTCATCATTTTAAGTGTGTCACTTATTATTACTGTAACACTGCAGCCTAGGCAAATTCAGATTTTTTCGAGTGATGCCACGAGTAATATTGGTAGGACCAGTTACTGGGCAAGCCAAACTCTTCTAAAGGGCCTGACCCTAGGTCTTAGTTCTGCATTATTTGTTGTTCTATTGGTCATGATGGTTATCTCTTATCATTAGTTATAGTTGATTATCATAGATTAATGGGGTTAAACTGACTATTTTTATAAAGTAATCTTCCCTCAAACATTAAGTTTCTGAGGGATTTTTTATGTTTCTTTGATTTACAAAAAAAGTTGAAAATAATAAAGTTTGAAAAATAAGTTATAGTACTAATTTTTTGACTATTTTTATGATAAAATGGGATAATATGCTTATGAAAAAGATATAGAAATAAAAAATAAATGAAAAGGTTTATATATGTTTTTTAGAAGAAATGAGGGTCAGTA
>NZ_KV831764.1:0-8029 GCF_001837205.1 Streptococcus sp. HMSC064D12 | reverse complement strand
CACCACCAACTCCAGTGGTGCCACCGGTTACACCACCGACACCACCAACTCCAGTAGTACCACCAGTTACACCACCGACATCTCCAGAAGTATCTAGAGAACAGGGTCTTCCTAAGACTGGTGAGAACAAGTCTGTAGTAGCAATGGCATTCGGAGGACTCCTTGCGGCAGCTGGACTTGGTTTGGCAGGAAAACGAAAAAAAGAAGACTAAGATAATAATAGGCGTAAAAATAAGATAGTTAGTAAGATTATTTCAGTTTTCAAGAAGAGAGGCTTGACCGAATAAGGTCAGGCTTCTTTTTGTTCGGCACTTAAAAATATCGTAAGTGACCAATAATGAAGTCAATTAAGAAGTTCCAAAGTCTTTATGGGCTGTGGAACTTTTTTATAATTAGCTAACTTATTACATGGACATGTGTGAGGAGGGTGATCTGATTGTTTCTCTCACAAGAGATGAGCAGATTCAAATTGATATTAACTTCTTCATGACAGTAGATTAGTACTTTCAAATAAAATATATTATGAATGATGTGGGTAATGGTAGAAGCTGATAAAAGACTTTGAGCTATTGTCTATTTAGTTATGGTGAATTTGATAATCTTGCAGTCACAATAGAAGCATCTTATCTAGGGGCTACACCATCATTTTTTGATTGAGAAATCAGAAAAAATCAAAGTTTAAGTTCTCTTATGAACTTTCAATAGACTATCATTACTCATTTTATGATTAAGATGATGGGAGGTAGAAGTTTCATAGAAGCAATAGGGAGCGACATTAAAGATAACATCTAGTAGTCCGATTAGTTAACAGTATTGGAAAGGGAGGAGACTTTCTGGTAGTTGCTTTGTAATTGGGTACTCAAAGATCTCTTATAAGATAGAAATGTATTACTGGTACTATTTGAGTATTGAAATTATTTCGTAATATCGTTGGTTATTCTTTCATTTGTATTTGAATAAGATACTAGTAGGCATAATTTTTCTCACAGGTTTTGTTATCTTTTGATTTTTTGAAGTTAGAAAATACTAGGACTCATTCTCTATTAATCCTAACTTATGAGACTCTTTTTTAAGTTGAATACTAGTATGCTAAACAGGTGAGAGCAATTATGGATGTTGGATTGTTGCAAACTTTCTTTAAGATTTTACTAGTGTTAATGAAGAAATACTGTTAAACGAAGAAGATGTTAGTATTATTTTAGACGGATAAAGTTATTCTAAGGTTAGGACTAGATGTATATGCCATTTTCATTAAAGATAAAAATATCTATATGAGTGTAAAAGGGAAAGAAATGAGAGGTTGTGTGCGTATATTGCCATTATTATGGATCAAAGTGAGAATAATATAGTGTATATTATAAGATGTTAATTTATTTTTATAATATTATTTCTTTCGGATTATAGGTTTAAATTACTATTTTTAGAACTTACTTCTGTTTATATATGGTGATTCAAGTATTTATGGAACATGAGATGGGTTTGGAATCTTTGACGCTTTTATTAGAAAATAACAAATGTAATCCGAGTTAATTTATTTTAGAAAAGCGTAATTTATATAATGAAATATTAGAAAACAGTGATTGTCGTCTTATTTTAGAAAACGCTTAACATGTTATAAATAAAAGGTTTCTAACGTTTTTATGTTTTTTGTAAACAACGTTACTCTTACAATTGTCAGACAACTAAACTTTTTTTAAAAAAACATTGTTTAATCACTTGACTCTAAATTGTCAGAATGTTAGAATGAAAAAGAATCATGGATATGAGGGGAATTAACTTATAATCATGTATCTATAACTAACTATTTTTTTAGAGGGAGACTTAAACATGAAAGACATTTTCAACAGGCGCCAGCGCTTTTCATTGCGTAAATATTCATTTGGTGTCGCTTCAGTCTTGTTGGGAACGGCACTCTTTGCTGCTCACACTGCACAGGCTGATGAAGTCGTAGCATCTGATGCTTCTTCATCAAACCCTGGTTCATCAGTTGAGGGCGAAAGTTCTTCAGAACTGGTTGAGACGAATACAGCATCAACAGCTCAAGCAGATCCTACTGTAGCTGTATCTTCAACTGAGGCAACTGCGTCAACATTTAACTTGACGCCAGAAGCTTCAACAACAGATAAGGTTGCCGCAGAGGCAACTGACAAACAAGCTACAGAAACTGCGAAACCAGAAGCTTCTAAACCAGCTTCAGAGGCTGCAAAGCCAACAGAAAAAGCTACTTCAGAAGCAACTAAGCCAGCTACAGTAGCATCAACAGCTACAGCCAGCAACAATGTTGAAACACCAGCTTCAACAAGAACAGCTTCAAACACTTCAGCTACAGCATCAACAACTGCTCCAGCAACTGAAAATACTGAAGCAGCCGAAACCGCAGCAGAAGCTACAAGTGTTAGCCCACGTGTTACAGCAAATACTTACTCTGTAAGATCTGCTGCAGACCGTAGTGCAACACTTGACCGTGCTGCTAGTGATATCACAAATGCTGGTGCTTTGGCAACAGGTCGTAGCCGTCGTCGTAATACACGTGCTTTGACAGATCACAACTATGAGGCGGTCTCTGTAGAAACTCACCTTAAAGATGGTGAAAAAGCTACTCCAGACATGACAGATCCTAATGGTGCAACTGTTCGATCTCAAACAGTGCCATCGGGCTACCAAGCTAAAGAAGGTGACTACTATACTTATAGTATCGTAGATCTTACTAATTTCAACAAACGTTACCATACAAATTACTATACACGTGCTTACAAGAGATTTGATGCTTCAACAGATACTACTGTTGAATTGGTTGACAAGAACACTGGTAATGTAGTAGAAACAAGAACCGTATCAGCTTCTAGTGGTATTCAAAAATTTACGACTACCAAAGCAGCCTCTAATGGGGAGTTAACTTGGCAAGTAGATTACGATAAAGGTTTAGGTGCTGGACCAGGGAAGACAGATTCACCGTTTATCCAACTTGGATATGAAGTTGGTGCAAGTATCAAGGCTTTAGTTGCTCCAGGACACAATCTAACTCCTACAGAACAAGCTTTATATGATGCAGTTTATGCTGCGCGTAATTCAACGGATATCATCAACGTTGTAGAACCAGCATATAATGGTCGTACTATTACAGATACGAATGCTAAAATTCCATTATTTGTTCAAAAATCAACTTACTATAGAGTAGTCGATAGAAATAATGCTTCATTTAATGCGAATAAAACAGATAAAACTGTTCAAGATTATGTACCAAATGGTAATGAAGTAACATTAGCCAACTACACGCTGAAAGCGATGGAAGGACAACACTTTACAGCATCTGGTGAACGTCAATTTGATGGTTACAAACTTTATCAAACAGCTACTCCAGATTCAACAACTGGTTATGTTAGCCGTCCTTATACAGTTGGTACCAAGTTTATGGATGCTGATCGTGCTGGAATAAAACGTATCAAAGAAATTGTTGGAGAAGATGGATCTGTTGTTATTCGTGTTTACTTATTAGATCCAAGACAACAAAACAAACGTTCTGATGGTACATTGAACACTGATGGCTATATGTTGCTAGCAGAAACCAAGCCTATTAAACCAGGTGATTATAACAAAGAAGAGTTGGTTGTTAAGAAAACACCACTTAAAACGATTGCACACACTGTAACTGATCCAAGAACAGGGGCAAAAACGAACTATCCAAATGGTAAGGATGTTCCATTTGATTTCCAAAGAGATGCTTCTTACACTCCGTATAAGACAGTATTTGTACCATTCTTGGGAGATAATATCGGTCACCTTTCTCCAAACGCACAATTAGAGCGTGGAGTAGGAGGTATTGGTACTAACGTTGACTTGCTCAACTCTTTGACGCCATACAAGCCAACAGTCTACTACTATGTGAAGTCAGAACCTGTAACAGTGACTCCAGAAGTTGAAAAACAACTTGAAGGACGCACACTTGTTAATGGTGAATTTAGCTTTAAGATTAAAGAAGAGCAAGCTAACAAATCAGTTCCTTCATATGAAGAAACAGTAACTAACCAAAATGGTAAAGCTACATTTAGTAAATTAACATTTAACAAAGCTGGAGTATACACTTACACAATTACTGAGGTTAAAGGCTCAGATACAAACGTCGATTATGATGCAATGACTGTTACAATGACAGTTACTGTAACTGAGAAAAATGCTGCTGGTGATTTGCAAGCTTCAGTTAAATACAGTGCTGAAGGTGGATTCAAATCAAGTGCAGATGATAAAATTTTCAATAACTACGTTGTAGCTCCAGTTAAGACTAAGTTCGACTTTAGTAAGGCTCTTGCAGGTCGTACTCTTAAAGAAGGCGAATTTACATTTGCTCTTAAAGATTCAACTGGTAATGTTCTTCAGACCAAGAAAAACAGCGCTAATGGTGTTATTGCCTTTGATGACTTGACATTTGATAATACTCAAGTTGGTACTCACAAGTATACTGTAGAAGAAGTTATCCCAGATAATAAAGAAGCTGGTATGACTTACGATACAATGAAAGCTGAAGTAACAATCACTGTTACTAAGGAAGGCCACGTTCTTAAAGCAACTAACATTCTTCCAGCAGATACAGAATTCAATAACACATTCACACCAGGTGCGGTTAAAGTTAACCTTGACTTTGATAAATCACTTTCAAATGGTACTTTGAACGCAGGTGACTTTAGCTTCACGTTGACTGGTGATAACAATGTTAATGAAACTGTAACCAACAAAGCTAACGGTAAGATTAACTTTAGCGAATTGTCATTTGACCATGAAGGTGTCTACAACTACACTGTTAAAGAAGTGAAAGGCAACAATGCCGATGTAGACTACGATGAAATGACTATCGCAGTTAAAGTAACGGTTACTAAAGATGCTACTACAGGTCTTTTGGCTGCTAAGACTGAAATGACTTCAACAGGTGGTGAAGCAACTGGTACTGATGACAAGATCTTCAACAACCACGTTGTAGCTCCTGTAACTGCTCAATTTGACTTCAGCAAAGCTCTTGCAGGTCGTAACTTGAAAGCTGGCGAATTTAGCTTCGTATTGAAAGACAAAGATGGTAAAGTCCTTCAAACAAAACAAAATGATGCCAACGGTAAAGTTAAATTTGATGCCTTGACATTTACAAATGCTCAAGTTGGTAACCATAAGTACACTGTAGAAGAAGTTCGAGGAACTGAAGCAGGTATGACTTATGACCCAATGAAAGCTAACGTAACAGTTACTGTTACTAAGTCAGGTCATGCGCTTACTGCTGTTGCAACTCTTCCAACTGATACAGAATTCAACAATACCTTCACATCAGCTCCTACTCAAGCTCAATTTAAGTTCACTAAACGTCTTGAAGGTAAAGAGCTTACAGCAGGTGCCTTCACATTCGAATTGCTTGAAAACGGCAACGTTATTCAAACTAAGAAAAATGCAGCAGATGGTTCAATCACATTTGATGCTATTGAATACAGTGCTGAAGGTGAACACACTTACACTGTGCGTGAAAAAGCTGGTAACGATACAAACATCGATTACGATACAATGAACGCAGAAGTGAAAGTTAAAGTTACTAAAGATGCTGCTACAGGTCTCTTGAGTACTGCTGTTACAATGCCTGAAGACACAGAGTTCAACAACTATGTAGTTTCTCCAGTTGTAACTAAGTTTGACTTCACTAAGAAATTGGCAGGTCGTGAACTTAAAGCTGGTGAATTTAGCTTTGTATTGAAAGATGCTGCTGGTAACGTCGTTGAAACTGTTAAGAATGATGCTGCTGGTAACGTAACCTTCTCAGAATTGTCATTTGACAATACTAAAGTTGGTACACACACTTACACTGTAGAAGAAGTGATTCCTGAAAACAAAGAATTCGGAATGACTTACGATAAGATGAAAGCTACAGTGACAGTTGAAGTTGCTAAGAACGGTCACACATTGACTACTGTTACAAACGTTACATCAACTGGTGGTGTAGACGCTAACGGTAACGCTACTGACGGTACTGCAGATAAAGAATTCAACAACAAAGTCACTCCTCCTGAAACTCCTGAATTCCAACCAGAAAAATTTGTCGTTTCTAAAGAGAAATATGACATCACTGGTGACAAGTTGATGGATGACGACGATGATGTCCCTGGTAACGAGTACACAGCAACAAATGCGAATCCATATGTTGATGGTGTTGCAAACAACGAACCAGAAAACTTGAATACTAAGACTGTTAAACGCGGTTCTAAATTGGTATACCAAGTATGGCTTGATACTACTAAATTCACAGAAGCTAACAACATCCAATACGTTGGTGTATCTGATACATACGACGCAGATAAATTGAACGTTAACGCATCTGATATCAAAGCCTACGATTCAGTAACTGGTGCAGATGTGACTGCTAAATTCGACATCAAAGTTGAAAACGGTACAATCACTGCAACTTCAAAAGATGAATTTATCAAAGATAAAGTAAACAACCCTGTTATCGATACTACTAAGTTCGCCTTTGGACGTTACTATAAATTTGATATTCCAGCAACTGTGAAAGAATCTGTTAAAGCTGGTGCTGATATTGAAAATACAGCCAACCAAACAGTTCACGTTTACAACCCAGTAAGCAAGACAGTTGAAAAACCAGAAAAGCCAACACAAAAACGTGTTAATAGTGTTCCAGTTCCAGTTGAAATGAACTTCACTAAACGTTTGGAAGGTCGTGAACTTCAAGCTAACGAATTCGAATTCGTATTGAAGAAAGACGGCGTTGAAGTTGAACGCGTGAAGAATGACGCTGCTGGTAAGATTGTCTTCAAGACTCTCGAGTTCGGTCGCGATGATCTTGGTAAGACTTACAACTACACAGTAGAAGAAACTCCTGGTACAGATGCAACTGTCAAATACGACACAATGGTTGCTACTGTTAAAGTTGTGGTTTCACACGACGGTACAGCTAAAGCAATCGTTGCCAACGTAACAGACGCTGCGGATAAAGAATTTAACAACCGTGTAACACCTCCTGAAGAACCTAAGTTCCAACCAGAGAAATACGTTGTTTCTAAAGCGAAATTCGATATCACTGGTACTAAGCTCGTTGATGATGATTCTGAATTGACAGATAAATATGGTGAAACAAATACAAACCCATATGTCGATAATACAAACAACAACGAAGAAGAAAACTTAAATACTAAGTCAGTTGAACGTGGATCTAAACTTTACTACCAAGTTTGGTTGGATACAACTAAATTTGATGCAGCTAACAAAGACAATATCCAAACAGTAGGAATCACAGATAACTACGATAAGGATAAATTGAATGTTAATGCTTCAGATATCAAGGTTTACGATTCAGTAACTGGTGCAGATGTTACTAACAAGTTCGATATCACTGATAACAACGGTGTTCTTACAGCTAACCTTAAAGCTGGCTTCACTAAGTCACTTGGCGACGCTGAAAATACTCAAATCATTGATACAACTAAGTTTGAATTTGGACGCTACTATAAATTTGATATTCCAGCAACAGTGAAAGACGATGTTGTAGCTGGTGCAGATATCGAAAACAAAGCGGCTCAAGTTGTTAACTACTACAACCCAACAACTAAGAAAGTTGAAAAACCTGAAAAACCAACTGAAAAACGTGTTAACAGTGTTCCAATCTCAGTAGAGTTCAACTTCACTAAGAAATTGGAAGGTCGTGACCTTAAAGCTGGCGAATTCACATTCGAGTTGAAAGACAGTGACAATGTTGTGATTGCAACTGCAACCAACGATGCAGCTGGTAAGATTAAATTCTCTCCTGTAGAGTACACAAATAAAGCTGGTGAAAAAGTTACAGCCCTTAAATACAAGAAGGGTCAAGAAGGTACTTACAAGTACACTGTAACAGAGGTTAAGGGTACAGACGCAACTGTCGATTACGATACAATGGCTGCTGTTGTAACCGTTACTGTTTCTCATGATGGTACAGCGAAAGCCTTGATCACAAACGTGACAGAACCTGCGGATAAAGAATTTAACAACCGTGTGACTCCTCCAGAAG
>NZ_KV831763.1:5602-5962 GCF_001837205.1 Streptococcus sp. HMSC064D12 | reverse complement strand
TTGCGGATTCGCTGGCACTGGTTGAAGCGCTCATCGATGCAGACGTGCTGGCTGACTCTGATGCACTTGTTGATGCACTCATCGATGCTGACGTACTTGCGGACTCTGAGGCGCTCGTTGAGGCGCTCATGGACGCTGAAGTACTTGCTGATTCTGACGCACTTGTTGAGGCGCTCATGGACGCACTGGTACTTGCAGATTCAGACGCACTCGTTGAGGCACTCATTGAGGCAGATGTACTTGCAGATTCGCTCGCACTTGTTGAAGCGCTCATGGAAGCCGACGTACTTGCGGATTCGCTGGCGCTGGTTGATGCACTCATGGAGGCACTGGTACTTGCTGACTCGCTCGCACTTGTTG
>NZ_KV831763.1:0-5502 GCF_001837205.1 Streptococcus sp. HMSC064D12 | reverse complement strand
CACTCATTGAGGCTGACGTACTTGCCGATTCTGAGGCACTTGTTGATGCGCTCATGGAAGCACTGGTACTTGCGGATTCGCTCGCACTTGTTGAAGCGCTCATGGACGCTGAAGTACTTGCCGATTCTGATGCGCTGGTTGATGCACTCATGGAAGCCGACGTACTTGCCGATTCTGAGGCACTGGTTGAGGCGCTCATGGACGCTGAGGTACTTGCTGACTCTGAAGCACTCGTTGAGGCACTCATGGACGCTGACGTACTTGCGGATTCTGATGCACTTGTTGAGGCGCTTTGTGAGGCGCTTGTACTTGCGGACTCGCTCGCACTGGTTGAAGCACTTTGCGATGCGCTTGTACTTGCGGATTCAGACGCACTCGTTGAAGCACTCATTGAGGCTGACGTACTTGCCGATTCTGAAGCACTTGTCGAGGCACTCTGTGAGGCACTGGTACTTGCTGACTCTGATGCACTTGTTGAGGCACTCATGGACGCGGACGTACTTGCCGATTCACTTGCGCTGGTTGAAGCGCTCATGGACGCTGACGTACTTGCGGACTCACTTGCACTTGTTGATGCACTCTGTGACGCGGACGTACTTGCTGATTCACTCGCACTTGTTGAAGCGCTTTGCGATGCGGACGTACTTGCGGACTCTGAAGCACTTGTAGAGGCGCTCATCGAGGCAGATGTACTTGCTGACTCGCTAGCACTTGTTGAAGCACTTTGCGATGCGGACGTACTTGCTGATTCAGACGCACTTGTCGATGCACTCTGTGACGCGGATGTACTTGCGGATTCTGATGCACTAGTTAAGGCACTCATTGATGCCGACGTACTTGCCGACTCACTCGCACTCGTAAAAGCACTTTGCGATGCGGACGTACTTGCTGATTCACTGGCGCTTGTACTTACAGATTCGCTTTCTCTTGCGGACGTACTTGCTGATTCACTGGCAGATGTACTTGTACTTGTTGATTCTGACTTGTACACAGTATCTGATACCGTTTCACTTTGTGTATATGTTGTTAGTGGGTATTGAGATTGATTTGTTTGATTCTTATCGAAATCTTTGTAATAGACTGTTGCAACACCATCGTTACTGATTTCAATACTTGCAATACGATCTCGGCCATTTGCAATCACTCTATCATGCGCCTTCATGATTTCTTCACGAACTTTAGCTTTATCTGTCTCTGTTAAGTGACCGATATCCTTTACTTGTGTAACAGTTATCGAAGGCTTGTTAAATAGATCTTTTAATTGACCTTGTCTAACACCAAATTCATCAGATAAAGTCTTATTTCCACTTAGGTCGACTGCTTCTACACGACGTCCCCAACGGTTACCTGCTCCCCAAATCAAGTCACTCTTTGGAACAACGGTAAAGGTAAAGGTTGTCTGGTCATCGCTCATAACGGTATTGATAATATTTGGAATAGCACCCGTTCCCCAGTTTGTATTTCCCTGGAAGAAATCTGAAAGGACAGTCGCATTCCCAGTTACTCGTAAGGTAGCAAGCTTACCGCTATTGTCTTTACCAGTAACGGTCACTTGGATGACATCTCCAGCATAGAAAACATAGTCACCATTTATTCCTATCTGAGGATCTTTGCCGTTTACCTTAACCTTATACTCAACAGTTGGTTTCACTGTTTCTGCCGTAATCGTCGCTGTAGCCTTTTCTGAAGTTTCCCCTTCAAATGTGCTTGTAGCCGTAACAGTACCTACAGGCAATAAGCCATTGTTATCATCATAGGCTTGCTTCAGATCCTGTGCCGTAAAAGTAACACTTTCATCACTAGCTCCTGCCTCCTTGGTAAACTGATGCCCATTCAAAGTCAAAGTGACCGTGGAACTAGGTAGAACGTTCGTGACTTGAATAGATTTACCTGGTAAGCCACCTGTCTCTGTCACTGACTCCTCAGAGATCACTGGAGTAGGGATAACCGTATATTCGGCAGTTATTGGAATCGTCAGAGGGATATCTGACTTATCATCTGTGATCGTATAAGCAATGTCTAATGTAGCTTTCCCAGCAGTTGTAATGTCTGGTCCTAAGCCATCTCTGAATTCCCCTATAAAATTAGGATTTCCCGTAATAGTCACCCAACTAACCGGATCTTTACTAGTTCTATAATTTTCATCTTCTACATTTTGATGGAAAACTTTGTGTTTGGTTGTGAGTTCAATAACACGGTGTTCGAGTGTCGTTGAAGTCGTAAGCAATTTAGAAGTATCTGTCGTTGCTCCATAACGCCCCACATCATAAATCCGCTTAATGGCATAGGTAAATGTTCCTGTGTTATCAACTGTTAATGGGATAGTGGTAAAGCTGACTCCAGACGCATCTGTCCATTGTGTTGTATAAGAAACATCTGTAGTGTCTGATTTAATATAATTACTCTCATCTTTTCCATTATGAAGACCTTGGCCTTTAAGATCATAAATAGGACTCTTAGCTTCAATCGTCGGTAAAATGGTGTAAGGAACTGAAACCGTGTAAGTTTGAGAATCCCCTGGAAGTTGAACAGTAACCTCCGCAACTCGATCCCCTACCGTATTGGTATTGATTAGATCTTTTGATGTCTTCCAACGTACTGAACTTCCTGAAGGCAAAGCTAAATCATTGGCTAATTTTACAAAATTACTTGGAATACTTAATTCTGGAGAACCTTCATGATGAAGGGCATAGAGCCTATCCGCCTTCGCTTTAGGTGCAGCATAAGTCGCTAATTTTGAATTTCCAGAAGCTGTGTAAGTCGCTGTGCCACCTGTTTCTGTCGGCCCTGTCTTAGATGTACTTGCTTGGATATTTCCATATGGCAAAGCTGTTGTGACTGTGACAGTTGCATTCCCAGATGCATCAGCTACTGCAGTTCCAATAGCCCTCCCTGCTGAATTGCTCAACGTAACGGTTGCACCTGGTGAAGCTGTTACTGCAATCTGCTGATTCTTCATACCAGCTTTACCGGTCAAATCAGTCGTAATCGTTGCTACTTTTGGATTGACCGTTACGACAACATCAATCTCTTTAGTGGCTCTATGTCCTGCTCCATCCTCACCAGTTTTTACAATAACTGTTTTCGTGAATTTTCCGATTTGATCCATGCTCGGAGCATCATTGTTTTTCCAGGTGAAGGTATCATTGGCCACAGGAGTGATTGCATTCGAACCAGATGCATACTGCACTGCGCTGATTGCATTAATTGTAACATTGTCACCTTGAGTAAAGACCCAAGATCTCGTAGGGTTTGGTGTCGGGTTGGCAACAAGATCATAAACAATGTGTCGGAAAGTAGATGAAACCGTCAGTAACTTGCTAGATTCCGTTTCACCATACCGACCCTTTGGAAAAACTGCTTTTAACGTATAGTCTTTATAACCTACCGTATCGGTATTGATATCATCAATCTTCGTGGTTCCATCATAAAGTCCCCAAGACATTCCTGAAGGATACCAACCACCCGTACCTAATTTCGTAAGGTAACTGTAATAACCACCACCTGAAGCTGAACCATTTGTCAGTGATTGTCCTTTAAAGTCGTAGATTGGACTTTTGGCGCTAAGAGATGGATAAACAGTGTAGGGGATATCAACTGTTTGAACATAGCCATTCGGCATGGTGACTTTTACAGTAGCCTGTTTATCACCTTGATCAGACGTATCAAAAGGTGTTGCAAATTCGTACTTGGTATCACTTGGTAGGGTCACACCTGTTTGAGTCTTTACAAAATTTTGAGCGACAGTTAAATCAGAAGCATTTTCACCAACATAGGTATAGATACGATCCACCTTTTTCTCTACTGTAGGAGAGTAGGTATAGGTAACTGTTACCTTTCCTTTCTTAAATTCAATCTTGTTTCCGCCTCTATAGAGATTATATGTGTTGGCATTATTTCGTTGAACTTTGTAACCAGGAATATCCAGGTAACTTGTTAAATCTTGGATATTTCCTCCTAGACCAGAAATGGTTTTAGATGGTTTGAGCTCCACTCCTGTAATATCATCTACATACTTGATCGTAATGTAAGATCCACCTGTGGTGTAATCGAAGGATTCAAGTCGAAATTGTTGTAAGTTAACACCTGAACCAGTTGAAGCAAATAATGCAAAAGCTAATTCACTAGGATTTCCTGCATTTGACAACAGTGTCATATTCTTTGTATCGTTCCAAAGAGTATTTGTAGGTATAACTTTATCAATAACCTGATAATCACTTTGTTGACCAATTTTCTGATTTGCTAAATTATAAGACCAAGTCTGTCCAGCATAATTTACGGTCATAACTTTAGTCTTACCATCATAATTTACAGTGTAATTTTGGAAAGAATTATTTGTTGGATTCGTTTGAAGTTTAGAAAAAGTCGAAATAACAGGATAAACTCGTCCTTGTGCATTAACATATTTCGTTCCATTATAACTATAAATAAATCCTCCGAATGCTCCGCCACCACCAACTCGTGAGGGATCTGCTGAAGCCATATTTTGGGAATCTGGAGCACTCGTATTATGCCATGTATCAAGTTTAAAACCAAAGGATCCTTTAAGGTTGGTTCCCCCCATCCCAAGACTTGCACCTGATCCATTGCCATTGGCATTTCCTATTTCACCAACGTTACCCGTAGAGAAAATAGCCGCAACACCGTCACCACCGTCATGACCATTATTTCTAAACCTTTCATAAGCATCACCTAGATTGATTTTTCCTTTGAGCACAAAACTCTCGGTCATATCAATCTTATTCTTAAGCGTATAGGAACCTGCTTGACCACCACTCGCAGTGGTTAGGGTCACAGTACCATTATTAAAGGTTGCCGAACCGTTAGTCTGGAAGTAATCCATTTGATCTTCCGGCGTAACATGAAGTGCTGCTTTTGGCGTGTAAGTAGCATTCCCAATATTTGTTGCTGCTCTGAAACCTGTTCCTGTCGGAAGTGCTCTCCCATTACGGCTGTCTCGAAGTCCAGAATTTGCACGCAACACCGTATTGACCACAGTATTACGGGTTCTAGTAGCTTCAGAGATAAGAGCGTTGAGGTCAGCATTTGGATCTGTCAAAGCATTTTGAATCGCTTCAATCGTAGCATTTCCTTTTAGAAGGGCACTTTCCGCTCCTTCACGATTGCCTAGTCTTCCTAGATAAGTTCCAATTTCAGTAGACAGTGAGGTAAGCTTTGCCTCTTGCTCTTGACGCTTCTTATCCGCCTCAATACTCACCGCCACAGCAGTATTAGCTACTGCTGTAGCTTCTGAAGCTACTTCTGCTGCTTGTGCTGAGACTGTCGGTACTGACGCTCTTGTTGTTAAATCTGACGAACGTGATGTCTCATTGGTATCTAAGCCTTCTGAACGCATTGAGCCTGCACCACTCTCAGACCCCGTCTGGCTCGTAGCAGTAACATGACTACTTGATGTCTCACTGGCTCGCCCTGTCGCCTTTGAGCCACTCATTGAAACTGAAGTAGATTCCGAAGCTTTCTGTGAAGCCGAAGCACTGGTGC
>NZ_KV831762.1:131435-131705 GCF_001837205.1 Streptococcus sp. HMSC064D12 | reverse complement strand
AAACTGTCAAATCTCCAACCTTGTCCGACAAAAGCTTACACAACTCCTAACTGAGAAGATGTCACTAACTGATATTGCCAGAAAGCTTCGTGTGTCGACGTCCACTGTCTATCGTAAGCTCGACCAGTTTACTTTCAAGGAACATTATGACAAGCTCCCTACTGTTATGTCCTGGGATGAGTTTGGGTTCAAGAAAGGGGAATTCGCTTTTGTGGCCCAGAATTATGAGACAAACGAACTCATAACCATCCTTGATAATCGTCGCCAAAC
>NZ_KV831762.1:130750-131335 GCF_001837205.1 Streptococcus sp. HMSC064D12 | reverse complement strand
GACAACAGGTACAGTTTATCACGATGGATATGTCTGGAGCTTATATTCCACTGGCTCGCAAGCTCTTTCCAAACGCCAAAATCGTTCTTGATCGATTTCACATTATCCAGCACCTTGGTCGAGCATTTTTAAAGACAAGAATTGCTATTATGAACCAGTTTGATAAGAAGTCACTACCCTATCGAGCCTTGAAAAATCACTGGCGACTCTTCCAAAAGGACAGCCGTAAGTTATCTCTCAGCTCTTTTTATTCAAAGACTTTCCGACAAACTTTAGCACCACATGAAGTCGTTGAGAAGACTCTAGACTTTTCAGAAGAGCTCGCTAATGACTACAACCTCTATCAGCTTTTACTTTTTCACTTTCAAGAGAAAAGAGTGAATCAGTTCTTTGAGCTGATAGAGGAAAACATGAACAAGGTCAATCACTACTTTCAAACTGTCTTTAGGACTTTTCTTAGACACAAGCAATACATCATAAACGCACTAGAAACAGACTATTCAAACGCAAGACTGGAAGCTACTAACAAGTTGATCAAAGACATTAAACGCTTGGGCTTCGGTTTTAGAAACTTCATCAACTTTA
>NZ_KV831762.1:97670-130650 GCF_001837205.1 Streptococcus sp. HMSC064D12 | reverse complement strand
CTTTTCGTCACCCACTACAGTTGACAAAGAGCCACTCTTTTTATTTTGCTTTTACTTCAAAACCTTCTGCGACACCTTCAGCAAAGTTTTCTTCAACAATGCTATCACAGTGATCACAGATAGTCGCATTGTAGCTACGTTCTTTGGTAGTTGGATCGATACGACGGCAACGATCACAGACATCACCTTCAGCACGTTCTACTGTGAATGCTACACCTTCAAAGCTTACAGCAGACTCAGGAGCATCTCCTTCAGCAATAGTCAATGCTGAAACAATCAAAAGTTGAGCAAGGTTAGTATTCAAACCTTCAAGAAGTTCTTTGACTTCAGCATTAGGATAGATTGTCAAATGAGCTTCAAGAGATTTACCGATAACTTTTTCGTTACGCGCTTCTTCCAAAGCTTTTTGAGCTTGGCCACGGAAATCCATGAAGGCATTCCATTTTTCAAGAAGTGCATCTTGACCAGCGAAATCTTCTGCTTCTGGCAACTCAGACAATTGAACATAGTCTTCTGTTTCAAATTCAAGATATGACCAAATTTCTTCTGCAGTGTGAGGAAGGATTGGTGTCAATAGTTTTGTAATCTTGACAAGAATATCGTAGAAGACTGTTTGCATTTGACGACGTTCAAGTGATTCTGCACTTTCAATGTAAACAACATCTTTGGCAAAATCAAGATAGAATGCAGACAACTCAACGTTAATAAAGTTAACCAAGGCTTTGTAGATAGTCAAAAATTCAAAGTTTGCATAGGCATCACGAATAGTCTTAACTAATTGGTTAAATCGAATAGTCATGTACTGATCTACAGAACGCAAGTCTTCAAAAGCTACTGCATCAGTTGTTGGATTGAAGTCAGAGGTATTAGCAATCAAGAAACGAAGTGTGTTACGAATCTTACGATAAGATTCTGATACTTGGCTAAGGATATCCATTGAGATACGAACGTCATTAGTTGTATCAACACTTGTTACCCAAAGACGAAGAATTTCAGCACCAAATTGTTTCTCAACATCACTAGGCGCAATAGTATTACCAAGAGATTTAGACATCTTTTCACCCTTACCATCAAGCGCAAAACCTTGAGACAAGAGTTGTTTGTATGGTGCAACACCATTATTAGCAACAGATGTGATAAGTGATGAGTTAAACCATCCACGATATTGGTCTGAACCTTCAAGATAAAGGTCAGCTGGATAAGTCAACTCAGGACGGTTAACAACGACACCATTCCATGATGAACCTGAGTCAAACCATACGTCCATAATGTCAGTTTCTTTAGTGAACTCTCCGTTTGGTGAACCTGGATGTGTAAAGCCTTCTGGAAGAAGATCTTTGGCATCACGTTCCCACCAGATAACTGAACCGTGCTCTTCGAAAAGTTTAGCCACATGTTCAATTGTTTCTTCGGTCATGATTGGTGTTTTATCTTCAGCATAGAAGATTGGGAGTGGCACACCCCAAGCACGCTGACGAGAGATTACCCAGTCACCACGGTCACGAATCATGTTGTAAAGACGAACTCTACCCCACTCAGAATGGAATTTAACTTTTTCAATCTCATCCAAAATCTCTTGACGGAATTTAGAAACAGAGGCAAACCATTGTGGCACAGCACGCCAGATGATTGGTTTCTTCGTACGCCAGTCAAATGGGTATGAGTGTGAGATTTCTTCTTTAGCAAGGAGCAAATCACCAAGTTTTTCCATAACGATTGGCGCCACTTTATCGTAGAACTGACCTTCAAAATCAGGACCAGCATTTTCCATCATGATACCACGCTCATTAACGGTTACGGCAACTTCAAGGCCATTAGCGATACCTACGTTATAGTCATCCTCACCAAAACCAGGAGCCGTATGGACGATACCTGTACCTGAATCTGTAGTTACGTGATCACCAAGGATAACAAGCTCATCAACTTCTGTATCCCATGGGTGTTCAGTGACGATTTGATTCAATTCTTCTCCACGGTATGACTGAAGTACTTCCACATCTGTCCAACCGAACTTCTCAGAAAGACTATTAAGTAATTCAGAAGCAACGACAAATTTTCGGTCTTCTCCGGCAGGTTTTACGAGAACGTATTCAATATCAGCACCAACAGTCAAACCACGTGAAGCTGTTACTGTAAATGGTGTTGTTGTCCAAACTACGATATATGTATCTGTGTCTAGTACTCCTTTACCATCCTTAACCTTATTGGCATAGTAAAGTGAAGTTGAAACTAAATCATGGTACTCGATTTCGGCTTCAGCAAGTGCTGACTCTGATGACCATGACCAATAAACTGGTTTTGCACCTTGATAGATGTAACCTTTTTTAGCCATCTCACCAAAGACACGGATTTGTGCAGCCTCATAGTCTGGTGTCAAAGTAACATATGGGTTATCCCAATCAGCCGAAACACCAAGACGTTTGAAATCTTCACGTTGTTTGTCAACTTGTGAAAGTGCATAATCACGACACATCTTAAGATATTCAGCACGATCAAGTTCTTTACGTTTCACACCTTGTTTTGCCAACACTTGCTCAATTGGAAGACCATGCGTATCCCAACCAGGAACGTAAGGAGCATAGAAACCAGACATTGATTTTGAACGAACAATGATATCCTTAGAAATTTTATTCATCGCATGTCCAACGTGAATATTACCATTGGCATACGGAGGACCATCATGAAGAGTGAAGTGAGGTTTACCTTGGTTCAACTCTTGACGGCGTTGATACATCTTAGCATCTTCCCACTCTTTTTGCCAGATTGGTTCTTTGTTAGGAAGTCCAGCTCGCATTGGAAAAGCTGTCTTACCTAGATTTAAGGTTTCTTTGAGTTTCATTATATCTCCTCTTTAAATTAATTTACTAAATAAAAAGAGCCTTCATCAAAAAGGACGAAAGCTCGTGGTACCACCTTAATTCAGAGCAAAAAACATTTGCTCCCTCATATGTCCGTAAGGAGGACCATCCTTCTAACTTACTTAGTTCAGTTAGAATGCTTGAAAATGATAACTATCCAAATAGGGAATGTGGGACTCACACCATCTCCCACTCGCTGTTAATATACTTGGTAAGTTGTATTTTTCTTATTCGCTAATATTCAATTTAAACGTTTGTGTTTCGTTAAGATTAATTTCACCTGTTGACTCAGGTTGTAAATCAAAATCTTCATCTACTGGTGCTGAAGTTGGGAAATCTGCTACTTCACTCTCGAAAGTATCTGGAATACCAAAATCAACTGGAGTTGAAACAACTTCGTTTGTTTCATCAACTTCTGGACTAGAGAAATCTTCAACTTGCTTATTACTTTCAGCAACGCGACGTTGAAGTTCAGCCATTTCATCAGGAGTGAATTGACGAGTTGCATCAAATGAAGCTGCGTCATTTGAATCTGGTACATGTTCATCCAAAACTTTTTCAACAACTTCTTTAAAGGCAGCATCTGAATTTTGAAGATAAATAGCTGTTGGTTGCAACAATTCACCCCATTCTGGAGCACTTGCCAAGCTAAGCTGACCTTCAACTGCAGCCAATAGGCGTTGGTGGAAGACACGACTTTGACGTTTAAGTTCTTCCGTTTCGATGGCAACACGTTTGGCTTCATCTGTTGCATCACGAAGAATTTCAGATGCTTTAGATTTAGCTTCTTCAACCAAATGAGTAGCATTGAAGTTAGCCTTATTAATCAAGTTAGCTGATTCATCAGCCGCTGAAGCTTTAACTTTTTCAGCTGTTTCTTGAGCCAAAATAACTGATTGACTCAATGATTCTTTCATTTCATCAAAATAAGCCAATTTTTCTTCAAGCTCTTTTACACGAGCAGCAAGTTCACGATTGTCACGAACCAAATCTTCATAATCATCTACAATAATATCAAGAAATTCATCAACTTCTTGCTCATTATATCCACGAAATTTAGTTGTAAACTGTTTATCTTTAATATCAAGTGCTGTAATAGCCATTACAGGCCTCCTTTATTTTTCATTACCATATCTGATGGTTTAAATTAAATAACTACTTTTTTCTCCGTCTTAACAGACTTTCAATAACGATTTTAGCTTTCCTGGACTTTGAAAATCCGTCTTGTTGAGCTAGTCGAAATCGACCATAACCTCTAACCGAAATCATATCACCAATCATAACCGTCTGATTAGCCTTCTCAATTTGTCTATAATTTAATTTAACTTTTCCAGAAGCAATAAGTTTTAAGGCGTTAGAACGGGATAGGTTTAATACCGTCGCCAACACATTATCAAGACGCATACTGGAAAGTAAAACAAAAAATTGTGAATAGTTTTCTTGATTTGAAATCCAATCGTCTTTGCTTACTTCTTTTAGAGTAACCGAAACATTACCAATCTTAGTAATAGTCATTATCGCATAACTTGCTAAATGAGAAGCAATGGAAAATTGAACACGTCCTTCTTCATCAAGAATAATATCTCCAAATACTTGACGGTCAAGACCAAGTTGATTAATCAGTGCTCCCAAAACTTTTGGGTGTGTCAATTTATTGAACTGTCTCGCATAAGAGATTTCTAGTCGTTTAATTTCAAAGTCATCGTCATCAAGCTCGTAATATTCGGGAGCAAGAATGACTCTTCCATACTCTTCAGATTCAAGAGTAGAACTCACAAAAAATTTTAAATTGTAGTAATGAGCTAACTCTTCAACAATCTGAATTTCACGAGGATTCAAGAAATCAGTTAAGTAAGGACTGTACCTATCATCAACTAATTGACAAAATCCCCTAACCTTCTCTAGAAAAGGACGTTCATCTAACGAGTAATGCTGTTCAATATTTTTAATATCTGACATCAGAGTAGAATAAATCTAAGAATTCTAAGTGAAAAGTTTAGTAGAAGTACAATTACCAATATTGAAAAATCAATACCAGCAAAAGCTAAATTCAGGCGACGAAATGGTGCGAGAATCGGTTGAACAATTTGTCTAATGATTCTTCCAAGGCTAGTATCATAGGCCCCTGGGAACCATGATAAGAACGCATAGACTACAAGAAGAATCTCTATCACGTTAACAACACGTGCCCAAATAACATAAAGTAATACAGACATTGCTTAACGTCTCTTCATGTCGAAGTCAAAATTAGCTTCTTGGTTGCCATGCGCCAACCCAATCTCTTCGATGTCAACAACGACATTAATTGGCGTAAGCAAATACATTGAAGAACCAACTTTTTGCAAGTTGCCTGTAAGCACCTTGCTAGCACCATCAATAAAATCAAGACAACGACGAGCTTGCGCTTCCAACATATATTGAAAATCGATTAAAACACATTCGTTTTCAATCAATAGTTCTACAATTTCCTGAGCATCTTCATACTTTTTAGGATATTTAATTGCAATTGTTGCTTTAGTTGTATTCATTTGTTGTGGTCCCTGATTTGCTTGTGAACGACTCAGAGGTAAACTACGAAGGACTTGAGTTTCCTGTAAGTCTGAATGAACATGTTGGCGACGAGGAGGGACTGTAGCCTGATAACGCTCAGGTTGACGTTGCTGACGAGGAGGTGGTGTCTGCACAGGTTTCTGTGCTTTTACTGGACGTTCTTTAGCCTCTTCTTTAGCAGCATCTTCATAATCTGTTACTTCGTCGGTATCAAAATATGAAACAATTTTATCAATTGCGTCTTTTAATGCCATAAGGTTATTCTCCGTTCTCTTTAAAGAATGCACTGCCTATTCTGACAAAGGTTGATCCATTTTGAATAGCCATGTCATAGTCTCGACTCATCCCCATGCTTAACTGATCACAAGGAACATTCTTTAGTTTTTTCTCTTGAATTGATTTTCTAAGTTCATTTGTCTCAGCAAAAATCTTATCAAGTTCTTGAGCATCTGCATCAATTGGAGCCATAGTCATGAGTCCAACTATACAAATCTTATCAAGATTTTCAATTTGTTTTAGAACAGTATCAAGTTCTTCTGGAGAAAAACCATGTTTTGACTCTTCACCTGAAACGTTTACTTGTAGGAAGCAATTAATGGTGTGGTCGGCACGCTTTTGAATTTCCTCTGCCAATTTAACAGAATCCAAAGCATGAAAATAATCAACTAAATTAATAACATCCTTTACTTTACGACGTTGCAGGGTACCAATGAGGTGCCAAGTCAAATCATAATTTTTTAAAGCTTGATACTTATCTAAGAATTTATCAACGCGATTTTCAGCAATGTGCTTGATTCCCGTTTTAACCAATTCTTCAGCGACATCACTTGAAACATATTTGGTTACGGCAATAATATTGACTTCATCGCTAGAGCGATTAGCCTTTTCACAAGCTTTTTTTACCGCCTGATAAACATTATTTTTATTCTCTTCTATAGTCATTATTAACGATTTTTAAAGAATGGTGGTGTCTCCAATTCATCATCATCTTCAACATCACTTGAGAATGTAGACATAGTCAATTGACTATCTAGTTGACCAGTTTCAGGACGAGAAATATTATCACGTCTCAAATCCCAATTACCAAAAGCTGACTGCTCTTGTTGAGGAGTTGCTGCTGCAGGACGAACTCCTGGTTGTGGCATTGAAGGTGTTTCATTATAGTCAAAATTTGGTTGACGTTCAAATGAAGGTTGAGAAACTGGACGTTGCTCTCCTTGAGCAACTTGCTGAGTAGGAGCTGAGGGGTGTGAAGGAGCTGTAGTCACTTTACGTGGCTGAGCTTTCATACCAGATACTTTTTCAGCACGATCTTGGCGAACTCCAGTTGCAACAACAGTTACACGGATTTCATCTTTCAATGTATCATCGATAGATGTACCAAGCCAAATGTTAACACCGTTACCAGCTGCTTGACCAACAATTTCAGATGCTTCTTCTGCTTCTGTAAGGGTCATATCAAGACCACCAGTTACGTTAACGATGACATCTTCTGCACCATCAATAGTAGTTTCAAGAAGTGGTGAATAGATTGCTTTGCGTGCAGCTTCAACAATACGTTCTTCACCTGAACCAATACCAATACCCATAAGTGCATTACCTTTATTTGCCATAACAGTTTTCACATCGGCAAAGTCAAGGTTGATCAAACCTGGGTTAGTGATAAGGTCTGTAATACCTTGGACCCCTTGACGAAGAACATTATCTGCTTCACTAAGAGCTTCAAGAAGTGGTGTTTTCTTATCAACAATTTCAAGAAGGTTATTGTTTGAGATAATAAGTAGGGTATCAACTTGCTCACGCAGCTCTTGAATACCTTCAACAGCGAAGGCACCACGTTTGTTACCTTCGAAGCCAAATGGACGTGTCACAACTGCAACTGTCAATGCACCCAAGCTTTTCGCAATACGTGCAATAACTGGTGCTGCCCCTGTACCAGAGCCACCACCCATACCAGCAGTGATAAAGACCATATCAGCTCCTGTAAGTGCTTCTGTAAGTGTTTCTTCACTTTCTTCAGCTGCCTTACGACCAACTTCAGGTTGACCTCCGGCACCAAGGCCACGAGTCAATTTAGGACCCAATTGGATTACTGTTTCTGCTTTAGAAGAGCTGAGTGCTTGAATATCAGTATTAGCTGCAATAAATTCAACACCAGCAAGACCTTCTTCAATCATTCGGTTGATGGCGTTTCCGCCACCTCCACCGACACCGATAACTTTAATTACCGCACCTTGAACTGATGCGCTATCAAATGAAAAACTCATTTTATTTCCTCGCTTTTACTAGATTCAATTAATCAAACATACTGCCGAAAATACCACGAACACGATCACCAAGTTTTTGTTTTTGTTCATGATTTTCTTCTTCAACTGGCAGAGGTACCTCAATGGTGTTCTCAACTGGAACAGGATTTGGCTGAGGAGCCACTCGAGGTGCTGGAGTAGGAGTTCTATCAAAACTCAAGGCAGGAGCCTCATTGTCGATTGGTTTACGACGAAGATACTCTTCACCAGACACAGCCTGTTGTGCGATGATATCAACTTCTGTAAGAAGACCAACATACTCAACAAGACTAATCACATTTGCAAACATTGGATTACGGATACCAACTTGATTTGGCACGTAAAGTTTAACATTTGTCTCAAAAATTTCTTGAGCAACTTCAACCACACCTGGCATGATAGCTGTTCCACCTACAAGGACAATGCCACCAGGCAAATCAAGTAGACGTCCTCGAGTCAAGTCTTGTTTAACTCTATCAAGGATATGCTTCACACGAGCTGAGATAATCTCAGCAAGGTATTTTTCTGTAATCTCAACTGGTGAATTCTCACCTACAACTTCTACTTGGACAGTTTCTGTTTCGCTTGCTTCTTCAATATCTGCATTACCAAAATTGAACTTAAGTGCTTCAGCAATCTGCATTGAAGTCTTCAAAACTTTTGAAATATCCTTAGTGATGTACTCGCCACCTTCAGAATAAATATTGGTAAATTGAAGTTCTTGAGCACGCATGCTTGCAACAGTTGTTTGACCGCCACCCATATCAATAACAGTAGCACCAAACTCACGTTCACCTTCATTTAGAACAGCACGTGTCATTGCAAGAGGAGAGATGATAATATTCTCTACTTGAATACCCGCACGTTCAACTGTCTTACGAAGGTTGTGAAGAATCGTTGTTGGACCTGTGTAAATGAGACCTCTCATTTCAAGACGAATCCCCATCATTCCACGAGGATCACGAATTCCTTGGAAGCCATCAACAATAAACTCTTCAGGAACTAGTGAGATAACCTCACGCTCAGGTGTAATGCTCTTTGTCAAGGCTGAGCGAACAACACTTTCAACATCTTCATCTTTGATTTCTTTTGATTCACTTGTTACAGGAATCATACCTTGTGTAGGCTCAATTTGAAGAAGATTAGCTGGAAGCCCAACGTTCACTTGCTCAATAACAATCCCAGCTTTTTCTTCTGCTTGTTCAATAGCTGTTTTGATTGATTTCGCTGCAGCGTCAATGTCAACAATGATGCCATCTTTCACACCAGAACTCTTAACATTACTTACTCCGATGACATTCATTGATCCATCAATAAACTCAGCAACAAGAACCTTAATCGAGCTAGTTCCTATATCTAATCCTGTAAAAAAGCCATCTCTAGCCATTCACTCGACCTCTCAATCTTTCCATTCAATATCTTTGTAAACTGTATAAAAACAGAATTATTCGGATACTATTGTACCATAAAAAAACGTAAAATGTCAGCATTTTACGTTTTTTATTATTCAATATTAGCCTTGAGCAGGGGAAGTCCGATGAGTTGTTTCTTGACCAACAGTTGGATTTTCTTGTCCTTGAATACCCGGATTTTCAGAATTAGACTCTTCCTCAGAATGCTGTTCCATTGATGTTGTAGTATCTTGACCTTCTTCAGAAGTTGCATTTTCTTCTTTTTTATCAGTCTTATCTTTATCTTTCTTTTTATCCCCATCAGTTTTTGATGATTCAACTTCAGGAGTCGTTGTATAAAGTCCAACTTCCATATCTACAATACTTCCATCTGAAAGTTGACTCTTAATTTTCTCGTAGTAAGGAAGCTTAACTGTTAATTGAGAAAGTGGAACACGAATGGAATTGCCATCATACAGCTCAATCGTTAGTAAATCTGAAGTTGCTTTAGTAGGCGTAAGATTAATAATTTGAATATTATTCTTGATTTTTGTATCAAGTTTATTTAATTCTTTTACTAACTCTTCAATTTTCTTCTCGTCATCCATCTTTAAGGTGATGAATTTATCAGGTAGATTACTAGTTGAAACTGTTCCTCCTGTCTTACCACTTTGAAGAATAGAAACATAACCATTTGTAGTTTGACGATAAGCCACGATTGGGTATTCTTTTACTGCAATATTAAATTGATTTGGAAAACTATATGTTACTGTAGCCTTTTTAACCCAAACATTGGTTTTTTCAACAGTTGATGCAATCTTTCCTTGGTTGAAAAAGACATGAGTGATATAGTCTGTATCAAGAATACCACTTGCAACTTTCACATCTTCTGGTAAAGCATTTTTTGTTCCTGATACAGTGAGAACCTTTTGTTTTGACCAAGGTGAAATAAAGAAAAGTGAAAATACGATTAGGAGTGCAGCGATAAGAATAACTAGTCCTGCAAGATTTTGTTGTGCAATTGGAATATTACTAGCCGTGTTCCCTTTTTTTCGTTTCTTCCTTTTGGTCTTTTTTTTCTTTCTAACCTTCTTTTTCACTGGTGGCTGGTTCTCATTTGAAGTCGCTTCTTCTGAATGCACGACCTTTCCATTCGCAAATTCTTCAGAATCTTCGGTTTCTTTTTTTCTCAAAAATTCGAGGTTTCTCTTCTGCCACTCTGTGAGAACTTGTTTTTCTTGTGATTCTTGATCCTTTTTTGCCATGAAATTCCTTTATTTTTTTGAAATACTAGTCACTAATAGGTTATAAAAATCATCAGGAGAAGTGATTTCCTCAGATTTAGCCATAGCTTCTTTGTAAGTCTCTGCATGTTCAACAAGTTGTTCAAGCTCATGATTTAAGGTTTCCCAACTTAATTCTGTTTCCTGTAATTGACGTGCGTAACCTTTTCGTTCAAAATAAGCAGCATTTTCAAGTTGGTCTCCTCGGCTAGCTTCTTTCCCTAAAGGAATAATTAAATGAAGTTTTTTCATAGCCAACAATTCGAAAATCGTATTTGAGCCACCACGAGTTACAACTAAATCTGCCGTATCCATAAGAGGTTGGTACAAATCTGTCACATAATCAACTCTATAAAGATGACGTTCTAAGGTATTCAATGAAGAGTCCCCAGAAATATTAATGACATTATATTTTTCCGTCAGTTGTGGAGTATTACTAATAAAATCATTAAATACCTTTGCACCAGCTGATCCACCAATGAAAAGGACAGTTTTTAAGTTGTCATCAAACTGTTCTTTAATCTTATCAAGGGCATCAGACTGATTAGATGTCGCCATTCCTACCTTTGTAATCGCACCTACATGTTTTGTCTTCGCCAATCCATTTGATTGTTCAAAAGTCGTAAACATAGTAGTCGCAAATTTGTAGGCAATTTTATTGGCCAAGCCCATAGAGAGGTCAGACTCATGCACATAGACAGGAACCCCTAATAATTTAGAAGCAATTACCGGTGGCACTGAGACAAATCCACCCTTTGAAAAGAGTGCTTGGGGACGAATCTTGGCAACAATTGCAATAGACTGTAGAATCCCCCAACCAACTTTAAAGACATCCAACATATTTTGCCATGCAAAATAACGACGTAGTTTACCTGTAGCAATACTATGGAAAGTCACATCTAAGCCAGATTTATCAATCTGCTCATGTTCAATCCCGTGCTTATCACCGATATAGTGCACTTCCCATCCATCTTTGAGAAATTTTGGAATTAAGATAAGATTTAAAGTCACATGTCCAACGGTTCCACCACCGGTAAAAACAATCTTTTTCGCTTTTGCCATAGACTATCCCTTCAATTGCTCAACAGTTGTAATAAATTCGTCACCACGCACTTCGAAATTCTTGTACATATCCCAGCTTGCGTTTGCAGGACTCAACAAGACAACATCTCCTGCACTGGCTTGATCAAAGGCAATACGTGTCGCATCTGCCACATCTTTGGCATCAAGATAAGTCACGCCCGCTTTATCAGCAGCACGTTTGACACGAGGAGCTGATTCCCCTAAAATCACCATTTTCTTAAGACCAGTAATGTCAGGAATGAGTTCATCAAATTCATTACCACGGTCCAAACCACCGGCAATCAAAATGACTTTACTATTATCAAACCCAGAAAGTGCTTTTTGTGTCGCTAAAATGTTTGTTGACTTACTGTCATTGTAGAATCTTACTTCATTGATAGTGTCAACGAATTGGAGACGGTGCTTAACCCCACCAAAGCTTGCGAGGGTTTCCTTGATAGCTTGGTTTGAAATACCTGACAATTTTGCTACAGCTATAGTTGCCAAGGCATTTTCAACATTATGACTACCAGGAACGCCAATCTCATCAGCTTGCATCACCAATTCACCTTTGAAGTAGAGGCCACCATTTTCAAGATAGGCACCATCTACTTTTTCCACTGTTGAGAATGGTACTACTTGTGCTTTAGTTTGTGTAGCTAATTCCTTAGCCAAATCTTGATTGAAGTTCAAAACAACAAAATCATCCGCAGTCATCTGATTTTGAATATTCCATTTGGCAGCCACATATTCTTCAAAACTACCATGATAGTCAATATGTGTCGGCATCAAGTTAGTAATCACAGCAATATGTGGATGGAAGCTATCAATCCCCATCAATTGGAAAGAAGACAATTCCATAACTAAGGTATCTTGAGCAGTAACTGACTGTGCAACTTCTGACGCAGGGAAACCGATATTTCCAGACAAGACACCCGATTTGCCACCATGGTTTAGGACATCAGCAATCATAGTTGTCGTTGTTGTCTTACCATTTGAGCCTGTAATACCGATAATAGGTGCTTCAGATACTAGGTAAGCCAATTCCACTTCAGTCCAAACAGGAATGCCTTTTTCAAGTGCACGAGCTACCATTGGATTGTCATAACGAATTCCAGGATTTTTCACCATTAATTCAAAATTTTCATCCAAAAGTTCAAGAGGATGTCCGCCACAGACAACCTTGATCCCTTCTTCAAGAAGCGCCTGTGCTGATGGATTTTCCTCAAATGGTTTACCATCATTTACTGTGACAATAGCACCCAACTTAGCCAATAGGCGGGCAGCTGCTTCACCAGATTTAGCCAAACCAAGGACCAAAACTTTTTTATTTTCAAATTGTGTTACTGATTTCATAATTCGTCCATTCTCTCAAATTGTATCATAATCATTTTACCCTTTATCCCAAGCTATTTCAAGGAGTTACCTCTTCTTGGCAAAAGAAAAAGCCAATCTATCCGATTGACTTTTAATCTCATGCTACTTACTTATCTTCATGTTCAGCTTTTTCATGATTAAGCTCTGACATGGCGAAAAAATCTTTCAAGGTGAAATAGCTCAATACAAGCATTCCCACCGTAACAAAGAACTCACCAGGTAAACTGAAGAATTTAATGATTGATAGCACTGCTAAAAGTAGGAGCAATGCTAAAGTAGCCATGACAAAGAGAAGATTCATGGTGTTTTTTACCGACTTTGGTGCAATAAAGAAATAGAATGATGCAATCAATATAGCAACAATCAGATAAAACATCTCTTCTCCTCTCTATATATTATTCAGCTTCTGCTGCTTTTTTCTTACGTTTATTGGCTTTATCACGCTCTGCTTTATTCAAAATTTGTTTACGCAAGCGGATAGATTCAGGCGTTACTTCCATGTACTCATCATCATCCAAGAATTCAAGCGATTCTTCAAGAGTCAAGATACGTGGAGTCTTGATAACAGCCGTTTGGTCCTTAGTTGCTGAACGCACGTTTGTCATTTGTTTTGCTGTAGTGATATTGACACCAAGGTCATTTTCACGAGCATTTTCACCAACAATCATACCTTCATAAACTTCAGTACCTGGGTTAACAAAGATTGTACCACGTTCTTCAATACGCATGATTGAGTAAGTTGTCGCTTTACCAGTATCGATAGAAACGAGGGCACCACGGTGACGTCCACCAATTTCACCAGCAACAACTGGCAAGTATTGGTCGAAAGTATGGTTCATGATACCGTAACCACGTGTCATAGACAAGAATTCAGTAGAGAATCCGATAAGTCCACGAGCTGGTACAAGGAAGATAAGACGTGTTTGACCGTTACCAACCATTTGCATATCAAGCATATCACCTTTACGTTCTGAAAGGGCTTGGATGATAGAACCTTGGTACTCTTCCGGAGTATCAATTTGAACACGTTCAAATGGCTCACATTTCACACCATCAATTTCTTTGATGATAACTTCTGGACGAGACACTTGAAGTTCGTAACCTTCACGACGCATTGTTTCAATAAGGATTGACAAGTGCAATTCCCCACGTCCTGAAACTGTCCATTTATCTGGTGAGTCAGTTGGATCTACACGAAGAGATACGTCTGTTTGCAACTCTGCCAAGAGACGCTCTTCAACTTTACGTGATGTCACGTGTTTACCTTCACGACCTGCAAATGGTGAGTTATTAGCCAAGAAAGTCATTTGAAGTGTTGGTTCGTCAATACGAAGAACTGGCAATGGTTCAACAGCATCAGTGGGTGTAATTGTTTCACCAACGAAGATGTCTTCCATACCTGAGATGGCAATCAAATCACCAGCTTTTGCTTCTTCAATTTCACGACGTTCCAAACCAAAGAAACCGAAAAGTTTAGTAACACGGAAGTTCTTTGTTGTTCCATCAAGTTTTGAAAGGGTAACTTGGTCACCGACTTTTACAGTTCCACGGAAGATACGTCCGATACCGATACGTCCAACGAAATCATTGTAGTCAAGAAGTGACACTTGGAATTGAAGAGGCTCATCTGAGTTATCTACAGGAGCTGGGATGTGGTCAATAATAGTGTCAAAGATTGGAGCCATAGTGTGCTCTTGATCAGCAGGGTTATCTGACAATGATGATGTTCCGTTAATCGCTGATGCATACACAACTGGGAATTCCAACTGATCATCATCGGCACCAAGCTCGATGAAAAGTTCAAGAACTTCATCAACAACTTCTTCAGGACGAGCTGATGGTTTATCAATCTTGTTAACAACAACGATAGGTGTCAAGTTTTGCTCAAGCGCTTTTTTCAACACAAAACGTGTTTGAGGCATTGTACCTTCGTAGGCATCGACAACAAGGACAACCCCATCAACCATTTTCATGATACGTTCAACTTCTCCACCGAAGTCCGCGTGACCTGGTGTATCCATGATGTTGATACGCGTACCGTTATAAGCAACGGCTGTATTTTTGGCAAGGATGGTAATTCCACGTTCTTTTTCAAGATCGTTTGAGTCCATTGCACGCTCATCAAGCTCTTTACGCTCGTCAAGAGTGTGTGATTGTTTCAACAATTCATCAACAAGTGTTGTTTTACCGTGGTCAACGTGGGCAATGATGGCTACGTTACGGATATCTTCTCTAAGTTTAGTCATTTTTTCCTCTTTAATTTTTATTTCAACTTTTAAAGTATACCACATTTTCAACAAAATGGCAGAGCTCAGCTGATTGTAAACGTTTTTCAACAAGAAAAAGGTGCTGTCCACCTATAATTGGTCAGACACACCTTCTGTCATTCATTAGTTATCAATTGTAAGTGCAAGACTAGCAGCTCCGATGATACCAGCATCATTTCCAAGTTCTGCTAATTTCACTTTTGTTGTACGGCGAACTTGTGGGAATGCATAACGTGTAAAGTATCCTTCGACACGGCTACGCAAGAATTCACCAGCTGCTGAAACACCACCACCGATGACAACTGAATCTGGGTTAAGAATATTTGAGATATTTGCTGTTGCAAGTCCGAGGTATTCAGAGACTTTGTCAACGATGCTATCAGCAAATTTGTCGCCTTCGGCAGCGGCAACGAAAATATCTTTACTTGTTACTTGCTCACCATTATCTACAGCAGCTTTAATAGAAGAGTCACCTTCATATCCTTCTGCTAAATGACGTGCCAAACGTACGACACCTGTTGCAGAAGCTACAGTTTCCAAGCATCCTTTGTTTCCGCAAGTACATTCAAATCCTGTTTCAGCCTCAACGATAATGTGGCCAATTTCACCACCAGCACCGCCAACACCATGGATCAAGTTACCATCAGCGATAACGCCGCCACCAACTCCTGTTCCTAATGTCACAAAGACAACATCAGGATTGTTAGCACCAGCACCAACCCAACGTTCACC
Organism: Streptococcus sp. HMSC064D12; assembly: GCF_001837205.1. NCBI lineage: Bacteria > Bacillati > Bacillota > Bacilli > Lactobacillales > Streptococcaceae > Streptococcus > Streptococcus sp. HMSC064D12. The sequence goes on along the minus strand of NZ_KV831762.1, from coordinate 114,845 downwards.
GAGGGCAGCAACGTTAGCATCATTATCAATTGCAAATGGAATACCGAGTTCTTTTTCGATGACAGATCCAACTTCTTGAGTTTCTGCCCAGTTCAAGTTGAAAGCACCAGTGACCGTTTTATTTTCACGATTAACAGCTCCTGGAGAACCCATACCAATTCCAATGAAATCTTCTGCAGTAAGTCCGTACATTTCCAAACGGTGTTTCAAAGACTCCACGATGTTAGGGACGATGTGACGACCATTTTCAAGCGTATTTGTTTCAATCGCCCATTTTTCTTGCACTTCACCTTCTGAAGTCAAAATACCAAATTTAACAGTTGTTCCACCAAGGTCAATTCCCAAGAGTTTTTTACTCATTTTCTTTCTCCATTTCAATGCGATGTTCACGTCGTAAAATCATTTCAGCAGTAAGATAGTTGTCCTTATCCACCAAACCATTCTGGTAGAGGGCTTCTAACTCAATCTTCATCATTTCGATATCATAAAGCCTTTTCCCTAGGTAAACTACTATGCCAAACTGTTTCAACAACTGTTGAACGTCATATAAAGTTTTCATAGCAATATTTTAGCAAAAAGCTTCTGCCATGACAAGATAGTTTTGAAAACCTTTACAGATTATTGTATACTTCAAAAAAACCTGAGTCATTTAGACTCAGGTTTTTGACAATTCGGGCAAATCCCATGTAAAATCATCTGTTCACGAGTAATGCGAAATCCTGTTTGTGATTCTACCTCTTCCTTGAAAGACGGAATCGGTAAGTCTAAGTCAGTAATGTGACCACATTTTTCACAAACAATGTTTAAGTGGTCATGCCCCATAAAATCATAATAGGTTGTATTATCATTATTAACCTTAATTTCAGAGACAATCCCTTCTTCAACCAACACCTTCAGGTTGTTATAGACCGTCGCTAAACTCATCCCAGGATTGTCAGGGAGTAGGTCATAATATATCACATCTGCACTAGGATGTTGATCAGACATCATCAAATAGCGAATAACAGCTTTACGAGATTCCGTCAACCGAATTCCTTTAGCTTTTAACTGATTTAGGACATCTTCATAAATGCCTAGACTACGTCGATGTACAGACATATCGCCACCCCCCCTTCTTCTAAAAGTATTTTACGTCTATTATACACTTTTAGAGGAACTCTTGACAATCATCTTAACTCAAAAATGCTTATCTCAAGCCTGGCGCTTGTCCAAGCTCAGCAGTCAACATCCAGATTGTCTTATCAATTTCAGATTTAGCTGCAGTGAAGATATCATTTGAAGGAGCATCTCCTTCTTCATCTGTGATATCCAAACCAACTTGGAACAATACTGACAAATATTTGTATGTATCAACCAATAATTGAATTTGATCAGACATTGGTTTATCAAATGTACCAGTAGTTTCAGTCAAGCCTGAATTGGATGAAAATTCTACCAAAGTTGAGTATGGTTCCCCACCAATAGTAATCAAACGCTCACTAATAACATCAAGATGAGCATTCAAACTATCCATCAATTCATCCATTTTTGGATGAAGATAGAGGAAACCAGGACCACGCATATACCAATGAACTTGGTGAACGATCGAAGCTGCTACAGACAAATCAGCAACTGCTTGATTCAAAACTGCTTTAGTTTTTGTATTTGAGGGTGTTTCAGCTTGTTGGTTAACTGTTTCATTGATTGTTTCTTTAATTGAATATACCATATTAATTCTCCTTATTTAGAATTACTATTATTTATATTTTTATTTTAGAATATTTCTAAATAAGATGCAAGCAAAATGTTTTTTCTCACTCTTTTTCGAATAATTAGGTATGTTAAGTATTATTTATTTTTTTCTGGGAGCCTCTTTAGGTTCATTTATCGGACTGATTTGTGATCGTTTCCCTGAGAAGTCGATTATTTTTCCTAGTAGTCACTGTAGTCATTGCAAGCATCAGTTGCGTTTTTTCGAGATGATCCCTATCCTCTCACAACTTTTCTTAAGATCTCGATGTCGATCATGTCAGACTTCTATACCTCTTCGTTACCTCTTTATGGAACTATTTTGTGGAGTAATATGCCTGCTATATTTCTATGACTTTTTGAGTCTTGAAGTAACCTACTTTCTTTACTTCAGCCTTTGTTTATCAATTTTTGATTTGAAGCATAAATCCTATCCGCTTCTGATTTGGATAGTTGGAACACTCCCGCTCCTATTCATGGGAAACCACTATCTCACTTTTACCTTAGGACTCATATTAGCAATTATATCCTATATTAAACGTTTAAACATTGGAGAAGGCGATTTTCTCTACTTAGCTAGTGCCTCACTTATTTTCCCACTTTCAAAAACACTACTAATTATTGAAATTGCCTGCCTATTAGGACTAGCTTACTTCCTTCTACGAAGAAATCTCAAGGAATACATCGCATTTGTTCCATTTCTTTTTCTCGGGATAGTACTCCTTACTTTTTGTTCAATTGTGATAGAAAAAAGCCGATAAACCTCGGCTTTTCTTTATTAGTTCATATTAACACGGTGCCACTCATTAATGACATAACAAAGCATCTCTAATTGTTGCAATCCTACATTATTAATTTCTGAAGTCTCTTCGTCCGAACCACCTAAATAACGTGTATAAATGGCTATAAGATACGGTGTATCTTCCATCACGATAGCATCAACATTTAAGGCTTCACGGACATAACCTGGTTTCTGATAAATAGTCAATCCTTGATTATATGTTTTATAATAATATTCTGGGAAAGACTCTCCCAAATATTTGAGAATATCTTTATAATCCTCTTGGTGTTTCCAAAGATAATCCAAAACTTGGATATAATAATCCGTTGTTGTCTTATTACCATGCATTTGGATAGTCTTCACTTCACCTTTTGATTTACCGTATTTATCGAGCATACCATAGAATTTTTCCATACCACCAAGGCGTTCTGCCAAAGCGTAGGCTGGTGTATTCTCTGAGTAAACTAGAGAATATTCCTGCATCTCTGGAATAGTCATTGAACCACCAAAAGCAGCAACATAATTATCATGTTCACCCTGATACTCATACTCAGTATTAGTAATATCAAAACGTTCAGTTAAAGAAAGTTTGCCTTTATTAACCTCATCCATGACCAGCATGTTTAGTGGCAATTTATAAGTTGATCCTGCAGTCATTGGCTGAGTATCATTCATAGAGTATTGCTCATTTGTCTTGGTATTTTTATATGAAAAGGCAATTTGGCTAGACTCAATACCTTGGTCAGCCATAAATGCTTCAACTACCTGGCTCAATGTCATGTTAGCATAATCATAATACAATCCATTACCATACATGGTATCTGCATCTGCTTCCATGACTGCTTGTTTAGCTTCGGCTGATTTATTAGTTGGAGTTACCTTTTCCTCTTTTTCTTTGTCTTCTTTTTTAGTGACTTTAGAATTAGAACCGAAGATATTTCCAAGGCTACCGGTGTTACTAGCTTGTTTACCACGTCCTGCTAAAGCAAGCATAGCAATAAATAAAAGAAATACCAAAACACCTAGGAAAGCTAAGATAAGATAAGCTTTTTTATCATCACGAGATGATTTTGATCTAGATTTCTTAGAGCGCTTACTTCTAAGTGCCAAGGTTTCAGTTTTTGCTTCTTTTTCCTTGTGCTCTACTGGTACTACTGTTTCCTCAGTCGCTTTCTGGTCTACTGATTTTTTAGAAGTCTTTTTAGTATCTTCTTTTACTTCTTTTTTGTTGCCTTTCTTGACATCTTTATTAGTGTCTTTTTGAAGGTCTTGTTTTAACGAATCTTTTTTCTTGTCTTTAGTTTTTCGGCGATTGCCACTATACTTTTTGCTTGAATGTTTTTCCTTTTTTTTCATAACAATTATAGTTTAAGCTATAATTCACTAAAAATCAAGGAAATTTTACAATCATATTACAAAAAAATATCCTCTTTTATTGAGGATAATTTCAAATTTATTTAGCTGCTGCATATAGCTCCGCAACTTTATTCCAGTTAATGATTTCAAAGAAAGCTTTGATGTAGTTTGGACGTACATTACGGTAGTTTAGGTAGTAAGCATGTTCCCAAACATCAAGTGCCAAGATTGGTTTCTTACCGTCTGAGATAGGAGTGTCTTGGTTAGCAGTTGAAACAACTTCAAGCTTACCTTCAGCGTTAACAACAAGCCATGCCCAACCTGAACCAAAACGAGTTGTTGCTGCTGCTGTGAAAGCTTCTTGGAAGGCTTCAAATGAGCCGAAAGCTTCGTTAATAGCAGCTGCTACTTCTGCAGTTGGTTCTTGTTTTTCAGGAGACAAGAGTTCCCAGAAAAGTGCATGGTTAAGGTGTCCACCACCATTGTTAATAAGTGCTTGACGGATATCTGCTGGAATTTGTTCCACGTCAGCCAAAAGTGCTTCGAGATCTTCACCAATTTCTGGGTGTTTTTCAAGAGCAGCATTAGCATTTGCTACATAAGTTGCGTGGTGTTTGTCGTGGTGAAGAGTCATTGTTTCAGCATCAATGTATGGTTCCAATGCATCGTAAGCGTAAGGAAGGTCTGGAAGGATAATTGCCATAGTAAAGGTCCTCTTTTCATTTTTTCTTCATTTTACCGTAAAGTGGTAGAGCTTTCAAAAATTTTGCTTACAAAATCAAAGAAGACTCTAAATCTCTAGCGGTTTGATACGATTTTTAGAAGTGCTAAATCAAACAAGTAATCTTTATCTAAAGTTCCTGTTTTTATCTGGTAATCTGTCTCTACTAAAATCTTAATCGTCATTTTTAAGAATGCTACTGACAAAGGACGGCTATCTCTCAGTGCAAAACGAACCTGAAATTGGTTAACTTTACGCCCTAAATAATCTGACAGACTTGAAACAATTTGCTGCTCACTTTTTCCTTGAGCAGATAAGAGTTTAACCTGTAAATAGGTACGAAATTGTCCCAACATCACAGCAATCAACTTAATCTCATCTTCACCCTGAAGCCGTAAATCATGAACCAATTCACGAACACTCTGAATCTGACCTCGCAAAAGTAGTTGCGTCATATCAAAAATATTATCTTGCAAACTTTTCGGAATGGCTTCAGCAATATCTTGCGATGAGATATTTCCTTCCGTTTTATATCCCTTTAGAAAAGCTAAGTTTTTTTGAACATCTGAAAAGTCAAAATTTGACTTAATCAAAAGTTCCTCAAAGACTCCTGTATCAAATGTAAGCCCCTCTTGATGCGCCTGCTTTTGAAAATAGGTTCTAAGTTCTGCATCTTTTAAGGGACTGGCTTCAAGCACCATGGCATCACGCTTGAGAAGTTTGACTAAACGACGCTTTCCATCTAGCTTTCCTGCAGACATCAAGACAAGACGTGTTGTTTCAACAGGAGACTCAAGATAATTTTCAAGGCGCTTCAACTCTTTCTCATCCAGATATGATTTTTTAGCAGTAGTCATATCTGCGAAATGATCAAAAATAACCACCTTCTCATCTGCAAAAAAAGGCATGCTTTCTATATCGAGCTCAGCATCTTGATAATCAGTCTCAGACATATCAAAATAAGAATAGGTTAAGTCACTCGGATCAAAACCAATTTGTTTTAAAAATTTTTCTTTAGCTTGACTATACTGCCCTAAATCCTCGCCCGCTAAGACCGTTATCATGGGGAGCTTTTCTTTGGACAGCTTTTCAATCGTTTCCATAGCAATCATGGTTTTATTATAACAGAATTTTCACCATAACAAAAAGCCCACCACCAAAGTGATGAACTTTACTTTACTTTATTAACCAGAGTTACGAAGACCTGTTGCAATACCATTGATGGTAATGTGAATAAGGCTAATTTCGTCATCGGTCAAATCATTGTTACGAAGACGTTTAATCAATTCAATTTGGATGTAATTCAAGACATTGAAGTATGGCAAACGGAAGTCCAAACTTGCTTTAAGCGATGGACTCTCATCAAGGAAGCCATCATGTTTTTCAATGGCAAGAATAACATCCTTAGTCATCTGCCACTCATCCAAAATAATATTGAAGACACTGCGTACTTCTTCACTCTCTGCCAATTGTGCATAGTGGAAGGCGATATTCATGTCTGATTTTGAAAGCACCATGTCCACGTTTGACAAAAGTGAACGGAAGAATGGCCATGTTTCAAACATATGTTGAAGTTTCTCGAGGTTGCCTTCTTCAGCTTGGATAAAGCGATTAAAGGCAGAACCCACACCATACCAACCTGGGAACATGATACGATTTTGTGACCATGAGAATACCCAAGGAATCGCACGAAGACCAGAAATCTCAGTAATTGTCTTACGAGCCGCTGGACGAGAACCGATATTCAAACTTGAGACTTCTTTAATAGGGCTTGCTTCAAAGAAGTAATCATAGAAATGTTCGTTTCCAAAGACAAGATCACGATAGATAACATTAGAATCATGAACAATACCGTCCATAATTTCACGGAAATCAACCAATTCATCTGGGTCGGCAATTTGACGTGTTACCATACGGTCAAGGGCAGCTGAAACAAGCATTTCAAGATTGTAGTAGGCAGCATCCTTATTACCATATTTATTACCGATAACTTCACCTTGCTCAGTCAAACGGATACGGTCCTTAATGGTACCAAATGGTTGAGACGTAATAGCATCGTATGATGGGCCACCACCACGACCGACAGTACCACCACGGCCATGGAAGAAGGTAATCTTAATGCCACGCTCTTCACCAATCTTAGTCAACTCATTTTGAGCTTTGTAAAGCGTCCAACCTGAAGACAAGTAACCACCATCTTTGTTAGAGTCTGAGTAACCCAACATGATTTCTTGGTAGTTGTTACTATTCTTGATCCAACGTTTAACGATATCATAACCAAGATATTGTTTCATGATATCATTAGAGTTTTCCAAGTCTTCGATAGTTTCAAAAAGTGGAACAATTTGGACACGCGCACGTTCAGTATCAACCAAACCAACTTCTTTAAGAAGGATAGCCAACTCAAACATATCAGAAACGCTCTCAGTGTGAGAAATGATATGTTGTTTGATGACATCTTCACCGATATAGTCTTTCAAGAGACGAGCAGTGCGGAAGATTGCCAATTCTTTTTCAAGTGTTTCAGACTTAGGCACATTAGTTGATGACAAGGTACGAGGATCTTCTTGCAATTCTTTAAGAAGAACAGCAACCTTTTCAACCTCTGTTAATTCACTATAGTTATCAACAATATTTGCAGATTTAAGCAACTCTGCTACACATGCTTCATGAACACTTGAATCTTGACGCATATCGATTGTAGCAAGATAGAAACCAAAGACTTCTACAGCTTGAAGAAGCTCTTCGAAATCACCTGAAATCAAGACAGCATCGTCGTTTTCAAGAAGTGAATTTTTGATTGCCAAAAGATCATCATGGAAGGCATCTGCTGTTTCGTAGAATTCTGTTGTTTGTTGTGAGACAACTTGAAGACTTTGGCTGAGACGTTGTTGCACGTAATCAGCTACTACTTCACCTGTTGAAGCTGAACCCAGACGAACATTTTCAGAAAGACGTTGAGCAACTCTTTCCTTACTGAAGTTTCCTTCTTTAAAGAAAAGAAGGGTTTGAATCAACTTAGACTGGATGTAACTGAAAGCACGACGGTAAGGTTCATTTTCACGATAAACAGATGTATCTGGAGAATGTTTCGCCATCTCTGCTACTGTATCTGAAACCTCAGTCAAGCGTGATGAGAGGGAGAATGAACGGTAAAGATTATCAACTTTTTCGATATAGTAGTTGAGGATAACTTCACTTTGCAATGTTGCAGAAAGTTTAAGAGTTTCTGCTGTTACAAATGGGTTCCCGTCACGGTCACCACCAATCCACATACCCATAGTAATAGGTGTTGGATTGTCAAGTTCAATACCTTTTTCAACCGCTAAACGTTTGAATTCATGTGATAGGTTCGTAATCGCCTTAATCAATGAGGAGTTGTAATACTCCATAACGTTAGTGATTTCGTTTTTAACCTTAAGTTTTTTCTCACGAATGATATCTGTTTGCATCATAATTTCTACATAACGACGCAAATCCGCATACCATTTATCCTTGTTAATAAGACCAGCCTTAACGTCACGATGCTTACGGAGAAGTTCGTGAATGTGGTTAGTCAATTCAAGCATAGTTTTACGTTGAACCTGAGTTGGGTGTGCTGTCAAAACTGGCACGACATTGACATGTTCAAGAATGTCACGTGCATTATCACTTTCAGCGACAACATCAAAGGTTTCAGACAACTTACCTAGATAAGATTCATCAATATTGTTCTTGTGGTTGACTTCATAAGCCAAATCCACGTCCTCAGAGATATTAATCAAGAGAGGTAACAAAGAGAAATAACGTGATGCAACGACCATATCGTCATTTGTCATTTCTGAAATGACTTGTGTTAGAGCCACATAGTCACCTTCATCATAAAGTTCAACCAAATGTTGGATTGTTGTGAGACCTTGCTCTCCAGCCATGCCTCGTGTTGCATCATCCAACAATTCTTTCAAGATACCAACTTCTTCAGAGATGATTTCCTGGTTGTTACTGCTTTCCAATTTGTTAAAAGCCAAACCGTATTCTCCTTACTTTATGTAGTACCCTTTTATCATATCACTTTTAAAACAAAAGTAAACTATTTTCCTTTAAATCGTCAGTTATTTTGCAATTTTCCGACTTTTTCAAACAATTTTTTAAGTCCATTTCCGAACTTTATTAAAAAAAGACTCTGAAACAGGGTTCAGAATCTTAATTATACTTTTCTTGATAAAATTTGATTTCATCGCCATCTTCAACCTTAAGTTGGTTGGCTGCTTTTTCACCAAGTTTCCCATTGACATCAAACATCCAATAAATGCCCTTATCTTTATCTTGAGAAATACCATCAATCTCAGTGATGAAGCCATCGTTTTCTTGAACAGAATATACTTCTTCCAAGACATCAAGTACTGTATCCCCTTTTTGGATTTCTACTGATTTTTTCTTACTTTCCTTTTCTGTTTTCAAAATCAAAGTCACCTGACCTTGAACCTTAGACTGATGATTGTTTGTGCTACTAGTAAGTTTAGCTGCCTCATTTTTTCCACAGGCTGCTAGGGTAACAAGTGATAAGGCAAGAAAGAGATAAGTTAATAATTTTTTCATTTCAAAAACCTCCTAAAAATAGACTGGATGAATGGATAAAATAGAAGCGTCGATACTGCATGATAGGTGTCGTAAAGTAGACCAGAAATAACAAAGGTAATCCCACTTTTAAATAGAAGACCATACCCATAATCAAGGAGAACCCCATAGAAAAAGGACAAAAAAGTTACCAAAGCAATCTGCCAGACAAGTGATAACCTAGGTGCAATCAAACTCCAAAGAGCCATTAAGACGCCGAAGGCCAGAATCTGATTAAAGACCCAGGGACCAAAACCAAAGATGAATCCTGAGATGGCCATGGTTAAAGCCATAATCAATAGACCATCTACCAAACCCAAATAAAGAACAGCAACAAAAAACATAGCTGTAATAGGCTGAATATTTGGCAATCCTATAAATGCTGACCGTAATCCTACTGCCAGAGCTGACAGAATAGCTATCCGAGCCATTCGTTGAATCGTTAGTTTCATATATCTATTATGCCAGAAATAAAGAAATATGACTAGTTTTTAAAAATAAAAACTAAAGATTTCTTGAAATACAGAGTGAGATCATACAAATTGTAGAAAATAATGTTCCTTGTTGCCTCTCCCAAATATCAAACAGTTTGAGCAGGCTGAATATTTGATATAAAAAGTGTACTCTCATTCACTATCCTCTGTCATCTTGATAACACTAAATAATTAAGTTATGTTAATTATAAAAGTTAACTTGACTTAATTATTATTTTAAAGTATATTAAACTTAAGGAGGCAGCTAATGATTCAAATCGAAAATATTAATGTGTCTTACCAACAGACATTGGCTCTAGATAATATCACCTTAAACCTAGACGGACCAAGTATCACCGGAATTATTGGTCCTAATGGTGCTGGCAAATCAACCCTAATTAAAGCACTTATTGGTATTATCCCTCACTCCGGGCAATTCCTATTCAATAAACAGCCTATTCGTCAGCAATTAAATCGTCTTTCCTATGTTGCACAAAAGGCGGAAATTGATTTTAACTTTCCAATTACTGTCAAAGAGTGCGTCTCTCTAGGCCTCTATTCCAAAACCAAGTTCTTTAAACGTCTAACTAAAAGAGATTGGTCTAAGGTCACAAAAGCTTTAGCTCTACTCGGTTTAAATGATCTGGCCCATCGCCAGATAAGCCAATTATCAGGGGGCCAATTTCAACGGGTTCTGATTGCTCGTTGTCTTGTACAAGAGGCAGATGTCCTCCTATTAGATGAGCCCTTCGTTGGGATCGATTCTGTTAGTGAAGATATTATCATGAACACCTTGAGGGAACTTAAGAAACAAGGAAAGCTTATTCTCATTGTTCACCATGATTTGAGTAAGGTCCCTCATTATTTTGACCAAGTCATCCTCCTCAATCGTAAATTGATTGCTAGCGGGCCTACTAATCTTATTTTTAATGAGGATAATCTCCGTAAAACCTACGGTAACAGTTTATTTTATAAAGGAGATGCAAATGTTTTCTGAATTTATTGATGGTTTGCTAAATTTCCACTTCTTGCAGAACGCCCTTATAACGGCTTTAGTTATTGGAATTGTCGGGGGGGCTGTTGGTTGTTTTATTATTCTAAGAGGTATGTCACTAATGGGTGATGCGATTTCACATGCGGTTTTACCTGGCGTAGCCATTTCCTTTATCTTAGGTATCAATTTTTTCATAGGAGCCATCGTCTTCGGTCTTTTAGCTTCTACAATAATTACCTATATCAAAAGCAATTCCATTATTAAGAGTGACACAGCAATCGGTATTACCTTTTCAAGCTTTCTAGCTCTTGGCATTATTCTCATAGGTGTCGCAAATAGTTCCACAGATCTCTTTCATATTCTCTTTGGAAATATTCTAGCTGTACAAGACTTGGATATGTGGATAACGATTGCCGTTGCCCTTCTCGTACTAACAACAATAAAAATTTTCTTTCGTCCTCTACTCCTGACATCCTTTGATCCAATCTTAGCTAAGTCTATTGGAGTTAGAGTCACCTTCTACCATTACTTACTTATGGTTATTCTCACCTTGGTTGCTGTGACTGCTATGCAAAGTGTTGGCACTATTCTTATTGTGGCTCTTTTAATCACACCGGCTGCTACCGCCTACTTATATGCTAATAGTCTTAAAACCATGATTCTCCTCTCATCAGTTTTTGGGGCCCTAGCCTCTGTTCTAGGTCTTTTTATAGGCTATAGTTTTAACATTGCGGCCGGTTCAAGCATTGTGTTAACATCTGCCCTTCTCTTTCTCATCAGCTTTTTCATCGTCCCTAAACAGAGTGGCATGAATAAGACTTATCAACAATAAAATAAAAGGATGAAAATAATATGAAAAAAATACTACCTATGAAAAAAATACTATCAACAATGGCACTATTACTTTTAGCGGTAGTTGCTTTAGCAGCGTGTAATAATAAACAAGACAGTAGCAAAGATAAATTACGAGTTGTTACGACTAATTCCATTATTGCCGATATCACCAAAAATATTGCTGGAGATAAAATCACTCTCCACAGTATTGTCCCGGTTGGTAAGGACCCTCACGAATATGAACCTCTTCCTGATGATGTAAAGAAGACGTCACAAGCTGACTTGATTTTTTATAACGGTATCAATTTAGAAACTGGTGGGAATGCCTGGTTTACTAAGTTGGTCAAGAATGCCCATAAGACAGAAAACAAAGATTATTTTGCAGTTAGTGATGGTGTTGAGGTGATTTACCTTGAAGGTCAGTCAGAAAAAGGTAAGGAGGATCCCCACGCTTGGCTTAATCTGGAAAATGGGATTATTTATGCACAAAATATTGCTAAGCAACTCATCGCTAAGGACCCAAAAAACAAGACCTATTACGAAAAGAATCTAAAAACCTATACTAACAAGCTTAGTAAACTGGACCAAGAAGCTAAAGAGACCTTTAACAACATTCCCGATGAAAAAAAACTAATTGTCACTAGTGAAGGATGTTTCAAATACTTCTCTAAAGCCTATGGAGTACCATCTGCCTACATCTGGGAAATCAATACTGAAGAAGAAGGTACACCGGACCAAATCAAAACGCTTGTGGAAAAACTCCGTCAAACCAAGGTACCAGCACTCTTTGTCGAATCTAGTGTCGATGACCGCCCTATGAAAACAGTCGCTAAGGATACCAATATTCCTATTTATGCAAAAATCTTTACAGATTCTATTGCCAAAAAAGGGCAAAACGGCGATAGCTACTACAACATGATGAAATATAATCTGGATAAAATCACCCAAGGCTTGAATCAGTAAAAATCTTATCTAAGAAATATTCTGTATTCTTATGATAAATCTGTTATACTAAGGTGAGACTATTTTCAAAGGAAGAGAAATGACACCTAACAAAGAAGACTACCTCAAATGTATCTATGAGATTGGTACTGAAGAAAGCAAAATAAGCAATAAGGAAATCGCAAACCGTATGCAGGTGTCTCCACCTGCTGTGACGGAAATGATTAAGAAATTGATTTCAGAAGACCTCATCATCAAAGACAAAGTCAAGGGCTATCTTCTAACGAAAACTGGTAAAATCAATGTCGCTGAACTCTATCGGAAACATCGCCTTATCGAAGTCTTTTTGGTGGACCACTTGCAATATACTTGCGACCTAATTCATCAAGAGGCTGAAATTTTAGAGCATACTGTCTCTGATCACTTTATCAATGCCCTTGACCGCCTACTCAATTACCCCCAAACCTGTCCACACGGTGGGCAAATCCCCAAGTCAGGTCAGCTCATAGAGGAAATCTACAACCAGACTTTTACACAAGACCTAGCTCCTGGAGACTATGTACTTCGTCGAGTTCAGGATCAAATTGATTTACTCCATTATTTGGAAACTGTCGGTCTTAAAATTGGAGTAACTTTTACCTTGAAAGGCTTTGACCCTTTTACACAACTTTACCGCCTGAATATTGATGGAAAAGAAATTCAAATTCCAGAAACTGTTGCTAGCAACCTTTATATTGAATCAAACTAAAAAAGTGAGGCTGATAAACACCCTTAGAATTGTCATCAGTCTCACTTTTTTTACATTTGTTTCAAGCGTTCCACCCGTTCTGAAATTGGTGGGTGCGTATAAAAGAGCTTCTGCAAACCAGATTCCTTTTTAGGATCATTGATATAGAGAGCTGCGCTAGCATCATCTACGTGATGTTGCATCGGTTCACTATGATCAAGTTTAAGCAGAGCATTAATCATACCTTGTGGGTTACGTGTCAATTCGACGCTAGAAGCATCAGCTAGAAATTCACGCTGACGTGAAATAGCCAACTGAACCAGAGTAGCTGCTAAAGGCGCAAGGATAATGGCAATCAAGGAAATAATGAGAAGAATAATCTCCAAGCCACTACTTCCATTTCGGTCATCATCATTACGACGACGGCCTCCACCCCAGAACATCATATTGCGAGCCATACCAGCTAGCATGGTGATCGCAGATGCCAAGGCTACTGCAATAGTCGAAATACGGATGTCATAGTTACGAATATGGCTGACTTCGTGCCCTATGACCCCTTCAAGTTCCTCACGATTCATAACTGCAAGAAGACCTGTCGTAGCAGCCACAGCAGCATTTTTAGGGCTAGATCCCGTCGCAAAAGCATTCATTGAAGGATCATCGACAATAAAGACACGTGGCATCGGTATTTGTGCTACCATAGCCATATCCTCAACCACATGATAAAGGTTTGGAGCGGTTTGTTCATCAACCTCTCGTGCACCATTCATAGCCATAACGACATTGGTTGATTGGAAAATCATGGTAACGGCATAGATAAAACCGATAACTAGAGCAAGAATCAAACCACCGAAGCCTGAACCTAACCAAAGATAGCCGACACCATAACCAACAAGGCCCAACAAGAGGAAAAAGACCAGGAGCAAAAGCCAAGTCTTTCTCTTATTTCGAGCAATCTGATCAAATAACATATTAGTTACCTAGTCCACTGAAATCAACCTTAGGAACAGCTTTTTCTTCTTCTGGTGTTTCAAGGAATTCAGCAGCCTTAAAGCCAAACATCTTAGCAATAACATTGCTTGGGAATGTTTCCAATTTCACATTGTAGTTACTTGTCACACTGTTATAAAGTTGACGTGAATAGGCAATTTTGTTTTCAGTGTTCGTCAACTCTTCTTGAAGCTGGCTGAAGTTTGCACTAGCCTTAAGGTCAGGGTAACTTTCAGCTACCGCAAAGATTCCAGAAACCTGGCGTGTCAATTCATCACTAGCACGCATCGCTTCTGCTGGCGAAGTCGCCGCTGCTACTTGATTACGAAGTTCTGCTACTTTTTCAAGCGTTGAACCTTCGTATTTTGCATAACCTTTAACAGTTTCAATCAAGTTAGGAAGAAGGTCATTACGACGTTTCAATTGAACATCAATTTGACTCCATGCCTCCTTAGTCTGCATACGGCTTTTAACCAAGCCGTTATAACTTGCAATAACAAAAATTACAAGAACAACGATAATGGCAATAATAATCCAAATCATATTTCTATTCCTTTCTTGTACTGAAAAAGAGTCAATTAACCTCTCTTTCAAGTATCTTTGATAGTCTCAGTATATCAAATTTTCAGATGAAAGTGGTAAAATGTGAGTCGTTTTACAAAAAAACTGGACAAGATGTCCAGCTTTTGTATTACTCTTTAGACGTGTGTCGTTTACCTTGGGCTAGGGCATCTGCCTCTGTCATTGTAACGACATTTGCTTTGTTGGTATTGCTAGGCATACTGTTGATGTCATACCAATAAACATCTGCTGTTCCATGACGCGCCACATAAACTGTTCGACTTTCTTCTTGTGAAGGTTGCACAGGCTCTGGCTCAGAACTTGGTTGTTCAGTCACCTGTGAACTCTCAGAACTAGGCTCAGATGGCGCTTCAGTAAATTCAGTAACCGTATTTGTCGCTGTCCCATCTGCATAATTGATTTCTGCATTTGGTGATTGGTTATCCAAGATAACATGCGTAACTCCCTGACTGTCAAGAGTCTCCTTATCTCCACCAAGTTTAATTTCCAAGAGATTTCCAGAACCATCAATACCAACATACTGAAGTTCTACTTGACGAGGCAACAACTCATCTCCACTGTAGATAGCTGTTACCTTATAGTCTAACCAATAGTTAGGGTGGAGTGCTAGCCAGTTATCCAAGCGATTCTCGTAATAAAGCATACCTGACTGATTACCTTCGTCGGTTCCTTTATAATTTCCAGAATTCAACCAGGCAGTCATAGGCACTAAATTCTTGCCCTCGTCATTGACACCAGAAAACTGATAGCCAATCAAATGCCCTCGATTCATTAGCCAAGATTTTGATTTACCGTCACCATAATAAAACTTATAGTTATGCCATCCTACAGGATCATATTTTATTTTACCGGGACGCTTATTCTTCGGCTCGTCCTTATCTTGTAACTGTATATGAGCACTGTGGGCACGTCCTAACTGGTCCTTCTCCTCCATGACAAACTGCTTTTGACCATTAAAAGTCAAGATACCATTGTTCTCATCCGCTTGAACCACTTGAGAGCTCACAGCCGAAGATTGTTTGCTAGTATCAACTGAAAATCCGAATCCTAAAGTAAATACTAAAACAAGAAGAGCAAATAAACGAATCCTACTATTTCTTTTTTCTTTCATCATCTTAACTCCTTAATTTTTTATCACTTTAATTATACAGGACCAAATCAAAGTGGATGATTAAAAATAAAGAATAATGATATTAGGTATCTTAGAGCTTGCTTAAAAACAAAAACACCCAATTTAATGGATGTTTCTTACCTATTATTTACCTGCTTTTTTACCTTGTTTTGTAAGATAAACTGTAGATATACTTAGTGCTGCAGCAACTCCGACAAGAAGGAAGACCGTTGTCGTATTAGACTTACCTTTTTCTTTTGAAGTGCTAGCTTGGCTTTCAGAACTCTTGGCCACCTGTTTTGCCTCAGTTGCTTTATCAATACGGGCGACATTCTTAGGTGTGTCATCCTTCTTGCTTTCCGCCAATTCTGACAAATCACTGCTAATCTCTTTGGCAACACCTTCAGAGCTTGTAAGTGATGCCGCTTCTGAGGCTAATGTTTCAGAGGCCATAACCGCCATAACTTTACTTGCAATCACATCCACAGACTTCTCATTCAAAAGAGAATTAAAGCGAATAGCTTCTGAGGCGAGCTGACTGCTTGTTACAGAGATTTTTAGGTCATTGTTATAAGCGACCTGACTATTTGGGGAGATGCTGACAACTTCAGATGTACGTGCTGTTGTTGGAGCTTCAGAAACATTGACATCGACCTGACTTGTTGAACCTTTTTCAATAACTTCTGAAGAAACCTCGCTAATCGGATCCTTTTGTGTACTTTCTGAAGTTGGAGATTTCTCTGGGCTGTCAGAAGTAATTGCTACGTCAACCTGACTAGTAGATGAAGCTACTGAAGTTTCCTCATTCTTTGGTGACTCAGAGGCTGGAGCAGTTGAGCTTCCCTCACTCTTTGGTGTTTCTGATGCTGAAGTTTCGGAAACTACTTCACTGTTTGATGTCTCGGAAATTGGAGTACTTGAGTTTTCTTCACTCTTTGGTGTTTCTGAAACTGGAGTGCTTGAACTTTCCTCACTCTTTGGTGTTTCTGATGTTGAAGTCTCAGAAACTACTTCACTAGTTGATGCTTCGGAAACTGGAGTGCTTGAACCTGCCTCACTCTTTGGTGTTTCTGAAACTGAAGACTCTGAGATCACTTCACTGTTAGAAGTCTCGGAAACTGGGGCGCTTGAGCTTGCTTCACTCTTTGGTGTTTCTGATGCTGAAGTTTCGGAAGCCACTTCACTTGTTGAGGATTCAGAAACTGGAGTGCTTGAACTTTCCTCACTCTTTGGTGTTTCTGATGCTGATGTCTCGGAAATTACTTCACTTGTTGATGCTTCGGAAACCGGAGTGCTTGAACCTTCTTCACTCTTTGGTGTTTCTGAAACTGAAGACTCTG
>NZ_KV831762.1:76310-97570 GCF_001837205.1 Streptococcus sp. HMSC064D12 | reverse complement strand
TCACTTCACTGTTAGAAGTCTCGGAAACTGGGGCTGATGAACTTACCTCACTCTTTGGTGACTCGGAAACTGAAGTCTCTGAGACTGGATTATTGACAGGTTTTGGTTCAGTTTTTGTTGGAGAAACTGCTGAGACAGCCCCAACAATCGTCGCCTTATTGTCAATCGTATTATTAGATAAACGGATTTCTCCATTACCATTGTCACCCATCTCAAAGTTTTTGGTAATCACTGAATCAGCCAAGGTATTCAATAGTTTATTATTGTAGACATCGACATTCTTGATTGTTCCACGAACTTGTTGGAAATCAATGGCACCACGATGGAGCTTATAGAGGTCATTAGTTGTCCCTGAACGTAGAATGGTATTGTCATGAATCTTAATTCCAGAATCATTGAGGTCAAAATTGTGGCCTGCAAAGACAGTGTTTACACGGATACCTGCTCCAGCAAAGACATCCTTGATGAGGTTTCCTGAAATTTCATGCCCCTTACCACCAAAAATACCGATACCAGCCGCACGCCAGCCTGATTCAATGGTGTTGTTAAGGAATTTATTATTTTCCTCAGCTGCTGCATTTGTCCCATTTGAAATACTTGACCAGATAGCTAAACCATCATCACCATTCCCACGGATATTAGAGTTTTTAACTGTTGAATTCTTGGTCCCTTGGGCAAAGTTAATACCATCAGCCAAGTTATTACGGATACGAGCATTTTCAACGACAAGACCATCCGTATACTTCATATTCCCCGTCTGGTCGTAGTCTCCAATCCACATACCGACTTCGAAATGCTGAACCCAGATGTCGTGAATTTTCGAATCCTTACCAAGTGTTCCCGAAATAGCCTTGTACTGTGCATCCTCGTTATAACGAGACGTCAAGTTGGAATCCATGTAAAGATTGCTCAACTCAATGCCATTACTATTATGACCGAAGACAATACCACCACCATAGCGTTTGTCACTTGTAAAGTGTAGTTGCGTATGCCAAACACCGGCACCTGAGATTTTTAGATTATCAGCTTCGATATTAACTTGTTTATCAAAATTGAAACGTCCTTCTGGAATATAGACAGATTTTCCGCTGGCTTTAGCTTCTTCCACAGCCGCAAGTAGGGCAGCAGTGTCATCACTATCATCATTGGCAGATGCACCCTTATCCACGATACTGATACTATTTTCACCTTGGGCAACAGGCGCTGGAGCCTGTTCAAGCTCAATAAAGTCAATACCGTAAGGGACATTGTCATCTTTCTTCTTAACTAGAGAAATCCTATCTCCAGATTTCAATTGGATATCCTTGAGGAGAAGACGTGTCTCATCAAAACGAAAACGTGCACTTGAACCATCAATGGCTTGATCATACTCATGGTCCCCTTTAAGGTACTGCCATGCTGAGTGAGATGACAAATCAAGATTACCAACGCTTGAACCATTGACCTGCACATCCAACTGACCTGATGCACCATCAGGTATTGTATAACGCACATTCAAAGCATTGGCTGGCTCAGTGACATTGAAAGTAACTGCCGCATCCTTTTTAGGAAGTTCAACATAAGTTTGGTTAGTCGCTTCCACAGCCGTAGATTCCATGTCCGTTGACTGCTGGATTGTAGCACCATTTTCAACACTTGCATTTTCTGCCTCATGAGTCGTATAAGGCATTTTTGCACCGTAACCATCTGTGCTGTACTCCTTGACTTGACCTTGGTCCTCAGTCGCATTGGTTAAGACATTTGCTGAAATTTCTTGAGTTTGAGGGTTGCTTGTCTCAACCAATCGATCAATGGTCGGAGTCTGTTCAGCTGCTTGAACAGTGGTAACCTGTGGCTGAGCTGGCATAATATTGGTAGGCTGTGACGCTTGTACTGGCTCAACTGATGCTGGTTCGGAAGTCGCCAATTGTGCCGTTGAGGCTGTTTGAGGTGTCTGTGCCTGATTTGAGGCATCAGTCAAATCACTAATCGATTGTGCCTCATCAGCCTGAGCTGCTTGCCCATTGGCAAGAGCCATAAAGCCAATCAAGGCTGACGCTGCCCCAATAGAATATTTACGGATGCTGTACTTTGGTTTCGTTTTTCTTTCTTTAAACAAGTCTATTCTCCTGATACTTTTTTCACAATCTCTCTATTTTAGGACCAAGCCGTCCTTTGAAAGAAAATAAAGTTTCCCTCATATTAAAGATTGTTAATAATGCTGTTTTTTTCTTATTAAAAACAAACCAAAGTAAATTATAAGGGATGAAAAAGTAAAAAAAAAGGCTAGGCTATCCATTTTAACAAGGCCTTAACAAAATTGTCATATTAGAAAGTTCAGTCATTCATCTCTAAATTATAGTCTAAAAATGTCGCACAAAAAGGTGATTTCTTTCACGTGTAAGAAAGAAAAAACTATGAATTTCCATAAAGGCTTATTTAGCAAGAGTTATCAGCCAAAACAATCAAAATGTTTTAAATCTGTTTTCTCAGATTTCTGTCAAACGTTTGACAGTCTTTTTTAATTTTACGCTTCAAAGTATTATTTTCCGAATGTTTTAGTATTACAAATGTTAAACACCCAAAAATAAAAAAAGAGACAATAATCTGTCTCTGATTTTTCAAAAAAATAACTAACCTAACTAGATTTTACGATAACATTGCCTCTAGTTCTTCAAGCGACAGACCAGTCACATCTGATACTACTTCTAGAGATAGACCTTTTGAGAGCATCTTACGAATCAACTCTAAGCGCTCCTCATGACGACCTCGTTCCAAGCCTTCTTCACGTGCTTCATCAATTGCTGTTTCCATGGTCATATCATAATTTTCTTGAATACGTATGCGTTCATCAATCATCGCCTTTTCCTCCTGTGTCCAGCTGGATGAATCCAGTAATGAATCGGCATGCGTGACCGCTTGACTAGGTGCCTTGGAAAATGGAAGATTCCCAAAGAACTCTAGCCACTGCCGCCCTTCATCCGTAATATGCTTACCTTTATTATACTTATCCAACTCTAAAAAGGCAATCTGAAGAAGGTTCTGCTGTTTCCCATCCTTATAGTAAGCATTCAAAGGCCTCCCCGTCCGACTATTGGCCATCCAATAAGTATTAATCGGGGACTCCTCATCTGGCAACAAGGTCTTCTCCAAGATAGCTATACCATAGACCGGCTCCATCTGCTCATACATCTTATGCGTCTGCCCTTGTTGGCGTAATTGTTGTACATTTTCCACCAGCTGATTAGCCAAATAATAATGAAAACGATTGAGAAAATAATGCTGCTTACGCACCTGAATCTCAATGATAACCTCCGTTCCATCATTCAACTTGGCTCGAACATCCACCGACGTTGAAAAGAGCTCATCCTCGTCAAAGTCCTTTTTATGAAGCTGTGTCCCCTCCAAAATCTGAGCATCCACAACATCCAAATCCAAAATATCTCGAATAAATGCCACCGTCACCTCAGGCAGGCTGAAAATCTTCTTAGCCATAATATCCAAGGTCGGTGAGACATGCTTATGTCTTTTTTCCATCTACTTCTCCTTAATAAAAAATAGAGGGTTGGCCCCTCTACTTCTATTATTCGGAAAAAGCCTTTGATTGCACTATAAGATCCATTAAGAAACTAAATAATAGTTCACTTTCAAGTCTCTAAATTGATCATAACCCAAATACTCATCATTCTGCAAGCGACCTAAAACAATGCTTGGATGAATACCAATCTCATCAGCAAATTTCTTAATCGCTTGTTTATCAAAGCAAGCTTTATCTATAAATCTTTGATAGTCTTGAGGGTCAATTAGTAAATCTTTCGCAAACTGGTCTGCTAGTTCCTCAGAGCGTCGATAAGAGTCGCTACCTCCATCATCAGACGAAAAGTCATTCTGCAGAATATGTCCAATCTCATGGAAAATTGAAAACCAAAAAATATCTGATGCTTTATTACGATCTGTTAATAACAACAAGACACTACCGTTTCCAAACTTCTTTGTTGCACCATTTAAATTGGCATTTGCTAAAGCAGGAAGTCCCACTAAGACAACCCCACACTCTAGCAAGATATCGGTCAACTCTTGAGCAAAATCCTTTGGATCTTGTCTCGTCAATTCTCTCAATGTTGGTAAACTTTTCTCTAACTTTCTGCGATTAAGCTTCGTGGTCGTTTTATTACGAGCTTTTTTTGATGCTAACTCTAACATGATATTGGAATTAACGATACTCTTTTCGGTAAAATCACGTGTATTACGATAACTCACTAAATGGTTAAAAGTCACGAGATATTCTAAACTCGATACCTCCAGAATCTTCCGAAGCTCTGTAATCTTTTCACCGATACTATAGCGCTTCTCTGGAACGTAGCCTTTTTGTTTAAAATACTTGAAGTCAATCATCTCACAGATTTCCTTCTCGCGCCCCTGATCAAACTCTCTTTGTTCTATAATTTCAGCCACTTTCACATCATAAATGTTTTGAAGGTTAAGCCAAGTCTGCATAGAAACACCACTTAACTTGGCTAACTTATGAGCTGTCTCCTTACTAATAGACTCCTCAGCATTAACTAGCTTGCTGACAGTCTTGGCAGAGACTCCCAAACGCTCCGCAAATTCTTTCTGAGTTACGTTATAGTCCTCAATTAAGTCTTCAACATACTGACCCGGATGAAAAGCAACCAGGTCTTTGTACTCAACCACTTTTTTACCCATAATGATTGCTAACCTCCTCTATTTTCAAGATTTCGATTTCTACCGGACTAGAAAATACCTTCTCAAGATCTTCCTCACGAAATCCTACAATCAAACGATAGGAACTCCTTCGACCATCTATATCTAAAGCAAACTGTCCATTTCTCTTTCCCTTTAATTGGTGAAAATGATACTTAGGAAAAGCCGTCACACTAGCCAAAGAATCCGATGCTTCCAAAAGGTTAATCAACTGATGCAACTTTAATGCAACCTTATCCGAAAAATCCTTTTTCGCTTGCCTCAGCTCAGTGCACTGTTTCTCAACAGTTTTATTTGTATAGATAAGCTTCATAAATTCCTTTCTGTTCGATTTAAATTACCTTTTTGGTAATTTAATATTATCAAATTCATAGAAAAAAGACCAGTCAAAACTTCATTTGACTGATCCTTCTTTTATCATTTAACTAATAAACTACCCCTTAAATGCTTCCACAAAAGCCTTGAGTTCTTCGTCTGCTTCTTGTGTTGTTCCATGAAGTGTACTAAGTAAATTAATTCTATAATTTCATATCTCTTTTCAATTTCAGTAAATAGTCGTTAAGTTTACTATCAATAGCATATATATATAAGCCTTTTATAGCTCTTTTCATAAGAATATTAATTGAATTTAATACTATTTCTTCTTTGTAGGAATCTGCATTTTCTCTAGAAAAATTCTTTTCAAATTCTTGCGGAATTTGAAAGGCTCCTTTATCCTTGTATTCATGTTGTAAAATTTTTATGGAGTTTGTTTTCTCATCAAGACTAACAGATGGACCAAGAATAACACCTACATTATTTAGGTCAAATCCTTGAACAGTATAAATTGACCCAACTTGTTTTAACGTCTCAGGATCTTCGGCCCAAACACCTTTAGTCGCAAGATTCCAAGGTAAATTAATTCCCTCTTCATCTACGTAGTACTCTTCTCCATCTTTCTTATGAGTAAAATCAAATGTAGCTACCAACCGAGATAAGTTATCTTTTTTATTTAACTCTGTAATTTTATCAAAAAGTTCTTGAGAAGACTTACAAATTTGAAAATCAAAAGTTTCTGTTGATTTAGGCAAGGGTAGTATTGTCTTTTCAACAAAATTATCAATCCATTCAATAATTTCATCTGAAGCATTCATTCGAAACTGTTCCTTTAAGTATAGAGTTTCAGTATCATATTTAGACATAATGCTATCCATTGTCTCTTCATCCCAATAGGATTTCAATTTTAAAACCTGCTTAGGATCGAAAATAACAATAGTAATCTTTGATCGTTTAATAATTTCTTCTAACTGATTTTCATAATGAAACCCATTATACGCATCTCTACTAGTTAAAAGTAAATGGGCCTCATCTACTAATGTTATATCACTCTTGGTAATTTTCTCCTTATCAACACTATTAATGAAGGATGTTGGTTTCATAATGTCTTTTTTCTTCATATTAGGCAAACTTTTGGACATAGTTTGATAGGTTTTTAAAACCTCCGAATGATTCACCAATAAACGATTAACTGTTTTATATAATCCTGACTCTTTATCTCCTTCATCTTTATCACTTGATAAATTACAAAGATCATTATATAGAGAAGACAATACAACACTCTTTCCTGTACCAGCCTCTCCTTTAACTAAGAAAACTTTGTGTTCACCTTCTTTTAGTTTTTTCAAATTTCTACGACAATAATCAATGATTTGTTCTTTAACTCCATATTGACTATCTGATAATTGATGAAAAGGTGAAAGTTTATACACATCTTTATTTTGAATAACATCACTGCTATTCCTAGCGAGACCTTTTTGCCTTAACTTGTCCCAAAGTTTTTGAAAGACCTCTTCATTATAATATTGCTTCTGATAGTAGTTATGAATTACCTGATTAGAAGAAACTTGACTTTTATTTTGTAATTTAAAAATTCCATCTGCCAAAAAATAGTTAATTAGATTAGTCTCAATGTTATATGTTGCAGACTGATTAAATTTATCATGCCCTATTAATAGAACCCTCTTAAGTTTTCGTCTAACTGGATTCTTTAAGTGGTTCTTCATACGATTTCTTGCATTCGTCGTCTGACCAATATAAGCTTCGGATTTATCCCTATACAAAATATATAATATTGGATAATCTTTAATGTAACTCGTTGAAATTAGATTAAATTCTTTCAATTCGAAATTCTGCTCAATAAAGCTTTTATCTTCAAAATATAATTCTATGTCCATCTTCCACCACTACAACTCATTATACTTTTTATTACTTCCTCGACTTTTCTCAACAGGATATTTCTGTTCGTTCAAATCAAGTTTACTTTTAATAATATCTTCAACATCTAAATTCAAATTATCTGCCATCATCAAAGAATAAATCAATACATCAGCAAGTTCTTCCTTAATTTCTTTAAGTGAGCTCGCTACTACTTCTTCTGATTTTTTCCATTGGAACAACTCAAGAAGTTCACTTGCTTCTAGTGATATGGAGATAGCTAAATCCTTTTCATTATGAAATTTACGCCAATCTCTATCATCTCTAAATTGATTGATTTTATTCATTAATTCCTTCATCTTGTTACCTCAAAACTGTCGTAATCCCTTACATTATAGCATTTTCACGGGTTCTTTCATAGTTTTGGGAAAATTCCAACAAAAAAAACACAGCCCGAAGGTCATGTTTTTATCATTTATTTACCCATTTTTTCCTGAATGAGTTTTTCTACTCTTTGGTAACTGGCTTCAATCTCTTCCTTGCTAAAGAGTTTTGTTTGCAAGTCTTCCCAGCTACTGCCGATGGCTGGATTAGTCTGATTCTTCATAAGCTCCTCCTAGTCTTCCTCCCTATGAATGGTAAACCCTGTGGCTTGTTGGTTTGCCATGATGGTCATGTCTGAAATTTGGACGCGTCGTGGTTGCTTGGTGACATAGAGAACTGCGTCCGCAATATCTTGAGCTTGGAGGGCTTCTAACCCTTGATAAACTTTCGCCGCCTTGTCCTTGTCACCGTGAAAGCTAACTTGAGAAAAGTCGGTCTCAACGATACCAGGCTGAATGGTTGTCACCTTGATATCTGTGGCAATGGTATCGATACGCAAGCCATCACTGAAAGTTTTTACTGCAGCCTTGGTTGCTGAATACACGGCAGCACCTGCATAGGCATAGATGCCCGCCGTAGAGCCCATATTGATGATATGGCCCTCATTGGCAGCAACCATGCTTGGCAAGATCTGACGTGTCACCATCATCAAGCCCTTGACATTGGTGTCGAGCATGGTCAGCATGTCCCACTCCTCATAGTCTTGATAAGCTGTTAGACCTAGTGCCAGACCTGCATTATTGACCAAGACATGGACTTGCCCCACGCTTTTGAGAATGGCTTGGCAAACATCCTTGACCATGGCCATATCTGTGACATCCAGGGCAAAGGTCCAAACTTTTTGATTTGGATAGGTTGCTTGGAGCTCTTCTTTTAGAGCTTCTAAACGCTCCACACGGCGACCGGTTAGGATGAGATTTTCTCCCTCTTTGGCAAAGGCACGCGCTGTTGCTTCGCCAATTCCTGATGTTGCTCCTGTAATAAGTACGTTTTTAGACATAAAATCCTCCACTTCTATGGTTCCGCTGTCTCTAATCGTTGTTGGTTAATTCACTCAACTTCTTGATAAAATCAGGAAGTTCAAGTTTGGGCAGGTTAGATTTCCTATTTCCCGACTTCCAAAATATCCAGAGTAACTGGTTGAAACCATCCTGCAGCACTTTCTTTTGTTGGTCCGAGAGATTGCCAAATTCTTGCAACATCTGGCCTAGCTTAGGGAGAGTTTTTATCCCAATATCATCCAGACTTTCAATTCCAGAATCAAGAATGGTATCAAAGAACAAGTCACAAACCTGCTTGAGTTCTTGATTTGGCAAGGTCTCAATCCATTCTTGGAAGGTCTCTTTTAAGCGTTGACTCAAGTCCGTCGGCTGGTCCTCATAAACAAAATCATTTGTTTCCAAGTCAACCTGCCAAAGCAAGACATTGTGTTGAGCGATGCCTATGCCATCTGCTGCTACGAGCTTTGCGGTTTTGTCCCAGTAGAGCATAACTCCCACAACTGATTCTTGAGGTCTGATAACCGTCATCTTGGGTTTCAACTCTTGGTAAGAAGGCTTCTCTAAGAGGGACTTCATCAAGCCCGGAGAATCAAGAAGCAAGAGCTCTGCTATTTGCTCACGCAAGACAGTCGAACTCTGAACAGCCGAATAGAGGGCAAGATTGCCACCCTTGGAGTGTCCAGAAACAACGATATGACCACTGAGGTTTGACAAGTGCTTCTCCAGAAAGGCCATGGCTGAGCGATGCGCAGGAATTTCCCGACTGTAGGTCAACTGAAAATCCTCCTTCCACCCAATGACGCTATCATCTGTCCCACGAAAGACAATCTGCTGGTAGTCCAACTCAGGCAGGCTGAAAATCATAGCCGCAAACTGTTTTTCGACTTCCTTGTCCAAGACACTACAGTAGTCACTTAGATTAAGTCCAGTGAAACGCCTAGACCTGACCATGGCTTCAGCCAAATCGACACGTTCCTTAGTCACCATGAAGGTATAATCGGGATTTAGGTCCTTCCCTTCAGCATAGTCATGTAGATTGATGGTTTCCTTCAAATCACTTGCCGTGAGCCATTTTTCATAAGTCAGGTAACCAATCTCATTGATGCAAACCTTATCCAAAATATTAAGAGGCTCTTTGTCGAAAGGCAAATCCTTAACCTTTTCAAGATAATCGATTAAATTGGACATCATTACTCCTTAAAGTCTTTCTTACTTTGATTTTACTAGAATTTTCAATAAATTGTTAGTGAAAAATGTGATATGATAAGAGAGATTATTTATTAGGAAAAGGAAGCTTATGACTGTTTCACGATTTTACCGTATCTTACTAGCTCTCTGTGGACTGGTAGGAGTCTCTATCCAAATCCTTGATGATGGTTGGGGCATGTTGCTCTATTACACTGTTTTGTCCAATATCCTTGTCTTTTCTAGTTTGATTTTCTTTATCATCTATGACTTCAAAAAAGAGGATGCGACGACTAATACCAAACTCTTGCGTTACAAGGGTGGCGTAACCATGGCTATCCTCATCACTGGAGTCATCTATCATATCCTCTTGGCACCTATTACAGAGCCTGAGAAAT
This sequence comes from Streptococcus sp. HMSC064D12, assembly GCF_001837205.1. Classification (NCBI taxonomy): domain Bacteria; kingdom Bacillati; phylum Bacillota; class Bacilli; order Lactobacillales; family Streptococcaceae; genus Streptococcus; species Streptococcus sp. HMSC064D12. Next base: position 87,705 of record NZ_KV831762.1, on the reverse strand, counting down.
TCTGGACCCTCCGTAACTTCTTGGTCCACTATATTGTGCCTTGGGGATTGGTGCTTGATACCCTCATTTTCGATGCTAAGAAGGCCTACCGTCTACGTGAGCCAATTTACTGGTCCGTGGTCCCTCTGTCTTACTTTGCCTTTGCCCTTCTAAATGGCTTGGTACTAAAACTCCCAATTCCAGGTGCCAAAGATAGCCCCTTCGCCTACTTCTTTATCAATGTCAATAAATTTGGTTGGAACAAGGTCTTGGTAAATGTCCTAGTCATCAGTGCTGGGTATATCGCTGTTGGCTATCTCTTATATCTCTTGAAAAAATTTATCGGTCGTAAACCGGCATAAAACACGAACTGAGCTACCCTAGGTAACTCAGTTTTTCTATTGCAACAAGCCCAATTTATCAAAAGCTTTGTACAAGCCATCAGCTTCAACATCGTCTGTGACTAGATCTGCCATAGCCAAGATTTCTGGCCCACCATTTCCCATGGCAACGCCAATCTCACAGTATTCCAACATAGGGATATCAATCTTGGCATCTCCGAAAGCAATGGTGTCCGAACGCATAGCACCCAAATATTCCAAAAGAACATCAATGGCATGGGCCTTGTTAATATCCTTAACACCCAAATCACCAAACAAGGCTGTTTCACCTCGACCACCCCAAGTATGGGCTTCAAGCTGTGGAAAAGCTTCTTTGGAATCCAAGTGATCCTGATAGGACTCCAAAACGAAACTGACCTTGTTTAGGTCGTCACGGTAGAGTTCCCCACCATACTGGAGGCCATGAATGAAATCTTCTGGTTCCTTACCCTCAACAGACTCTGCAGATTGCCCCTTTTGAATAGCGTAAGTCTTTAGTGTCTCACGCGCCCGCTCCCGAAAATCAGGACTAGCAAAGAGACCGTTATTGCTCTCCAGATAAAAGGCCAGATGGCACTCTGTCAGCCAATCCACAATCTTTGCTGCATCTTCCTTGGAAATCAGCTGATGCATGAGGACTTGGCCATGATGCTCTACATAAGAGCCATTGCCACCAATCATCCCATCCAAGCCAATTTCCCATAATTCAGGTTGCATTTCTGCCTTGCTACGGCCAGTACAAACATATACCAGATGCCCCTTTTCACGCGCCTGACGAATTGCCTTTACTGCTGACTCTGGAATGCGGTTATGATAATCCACCAATGTCCCATCAACATCTAAAAAAATAAGTTTTGACATGTTTTCACCTCGAGTCTTCTTTTATTTTATTATACCCTGATACGGTTGTAAGAGATACTACTATCCTCGGACAAACTGATACTATCCTATGATAGTCTTGTCTCCAATCCAATACATTGCCATTTCCCATGAAAGAAGCTATCATGAAAGTATGAACGATTTAAAAACTTTACTGAATCACCTGCCTTATAAATTAGCCGCCTATGATGCCCAAGGAAACTTTCTCTATGACAATGGTGGCGCTGATGGTAGTTTCTTTCCCCGTGAGGATGAAAATCTGCCTGACTGGATCATGTCTGAAGTTCTAGCATCTCCTACAAAAGAAAGAAGTTATCAGATTCCAACAGATAGTTTTGATCAAGTCCTGATCCAGACCTACCAAGCTGCCATAGACCAAGAAGGAAAGGTCCTTGGATTTTGGGAGACCGTTTATGATTTGAAGCAACCTCTCAAGACCTATCTGAATAACTCTGCTCAAGCCCTTGTCGCCTGGTCTGATGCCACTAGTGGCGCTAGTTTCAAGGAAGAAACTGACTTTTAAGCTAAATTTCTTGCTTTAATAAATGAAAAATTCACTTAATTCAAGACTAGCTCAAAACACCCTTATTCATAAAATGTGCCTAAGTCAGCACTACAAAGGCTTTTTGGAAATCAGTCACTTTAATATCTCTCACAGAATTTATAAACACTCTATTTTGCATTTTTGCGCTATTTAAGGTAAAATGGGAGTAATGAGAAAAAGAATAAAACCGATCGTTGTTTACGTGGTTCTAGCTCTTTTAGGATTAGCATTAGTTATTGCAAATATTCACAATACGTCCAAACAGCAGGCGCATCTCCAAAACGTGAAATCTGCTATTCCTTCTGCTACTACACCGAAAACAACAACCAGTAGTACATCTAGTAGTTCCGACGAGGAGCTGAAACTCAATCCCATTATCGACCTTTCGGGGTGGCAACTACCTCAGGATATCGATTACGATGTCTTGTCAAATCATATTTCTGGTGCTATTATCCGTGTCTTTGGCGGATCACAGATTAGTAAGGATAGCAATGCCGCTAGTTCGAATGGGGTTGACAAATCTTTTAAAAAACATATCAAAGAACTCCAAAAACGTGATGTTCCAGTTGCCGTCTATTCCTACGCTCAAGGTGCTTCTGTCAAGGAGATGAAGGAGGAGGCTCGTATTTTCTACAAAAATGCTTCTCCATACAAACCTACCTATTACTGGATTGACGTTGAAGAGGAAACCATGCCTAATATGGAGGAAGGTGTCCAAGCTTTTCTAGCTGAGCTCAAACGTCTAGGAGCTGATAAAGTCGGTCTCTATATCGGTGCTTATTTCATGCTTGAGCAAGAGGTTTCAACCAGAAACTTCGATGCTGTTTGGATTCCCGCCTACGGTACTGACTCTGGTTACTATGAGACTTTGCCAAACACTGATATTGACTATGATCTACATCAGTATACCTCACAAGGAAGTCTTCCTGGATTCGATAATATTCTAGATCTTAGCCAAATCAATCCCGAGAAAAACAAACGTAAAACCTTTGAAAAACTCTTTGGTAAGATTAAGCAAAAACCAACTAAAAATAAGAAGACTACTTCGACAAGTTCATCTAGTAGTCAGTAAAAACCAGTGTCTAAAGCACTGGTTTTCTTCTTGTCAAATTGGTTTAGGCTTGTTCGGACGAATATGTTATAATGGATGGTAGAAATGAATAACTTTAAAAGGAGATATGACAATGGCTAAGAAAGGCAAAGTCAAGAAGACCCTGGTTGACCAAATTCTTGATAAAGCTAAGATTGACCATGATAGCTTATCCTTCAATGGTTTAGAGGGGGAGCTTCCAGAAGATGTGGCGCGTGAGAGCATTTATAAAACCCTCGCCCTTAAGGGAGATAAGACAGGGCCTGTCATCGGCATTGTCCCTATCACCGAACACCTGTCTGAAAAGAAATTAGCTAAAATTTCAGGGAACAAGAAGGTTCAAATGATTCCACAAAAGGATCTCCAAAAAACAACTGGCTATGTTCACGGGGCTAACAATCCTGTGGGAATTCGCCAAAAACATAATTTTCCTATTTACATCGATCATTCTGCCCAAGATGCTGGCTTCCTCATTGTCTCAGCGGGGGAAATTGGGCGTTCTATTCGTATCAATAGTCAAGAACTTGCTGATTTTGTTAATGCTGAATTTGCTGATATTAAGGAGTAATCATGAAACTGTATTTTGTACGTCACGGTAAAACTGAGTGGAACTTGGAAGGCCGACTTCAAGGTGCCAAGGGAGACTCGCCTTTACTTAAAGAATCTATCGAACAAGTACGTGAGCTAGGTCACTACCTCAGTGACACTCATTTTGACTTGGTCTTCTCAAGTGACCTACCTCGTGCTAAAAAAACTACAGAGCTCATCATGGAGTCTCAAAAACCTAAAGCTAAAGTTACCTACACTAAAACTTTGCGTGAATGGCAACTAGGTAAACTAGAGGGGCAAAAGATTTCCCTTATCCAAGCCATCTATCCAAAAGAAATGGATGCCTTCCGTAACAATCTAGCCAATTTCCGTGCTAAGGACTTCCAAGCGGAATCTGTCTACAAAACAACAAAACGTGTGGCCGAATTTGTCAAAACACTTAAAGACAGTGATGCTAAAAATGTCCTCATTGTCGGTCACGGAGCTAACTTAACAGCTTCTATCCGTACCCTCCTTGGTTTTGAACCTGGTCTTCTTCGTAAAGCAGGAGGTCTTGACAATGCTTCTGTCACTATTCTCGAAACCAACGATTTCGAGCACTTCACTCTTAAATGTTGGAATGATACGTCCTATATGGATGAACAAAACAAGATTAGCTAAATCATCGACTGACTTCATAAGACAAGCGATCCTGATCAAGGGTCGCTTTTTAGCACTCAAAAAACCCTTAAAGCCTACTACTTCAAGAGCTTCACTTCTATTATTTCCTCCCTCTTGATAAATAAAACGGCCACACGAGGCCGCTCTATTTATCTTCCATATTTCATACGAAGGATTTTTTCCTGATTAGCATTCAAACGAAGAAGGATAACCACTTTATCAATACTCATATTGCTCTCAAGAAGACGTTCAGCCGCCATCATAAGACCATTATTGATACCTAGTTGAAGGACTGGATTTTCATTATCATTGATATCAAAGATATATTTATTATTTGGAAGGTCGAAAAGGACTTTCACCGCTCCAAAGAGTTGCTCAAAACTATCGATTTCCAAGTCGAAGACTGGCTTAGTACCTGGTTTAAGGCTACGGCCACGGTGGTTAAACCACATTGAGTGCCAGCCACCATTGAAGGCACCCATGACATCATTGTCATAAGAATCTCCAACGTAGAGCGTCGTCGATGGATTCATGTCAAATTGCTCAGCTGCGAGATTGAAGATTTCCTTCTCAGGCTTTTGGAAACCTGTCGCCTGACTGACGATGACACGCTTAGGATCAACGTAATCATAAAGTCCCAACTTCTTAACCTTTTTAAGTTGGTGCTCTGTTGGTCCATTGGTAATAATCCCCATAGGAACATTTTTTTCCTTGAGGAAATCAAGGGTCATGCGCATCTCATCAAGCATAGTGATATTTTCCAATTCATGCTCGTAAACCTCTTGGAAATGGTTACCTGTTTCTTCATCAATTTCACGGTAGCCAAACTCCAAAAGGGTCTCTTTACAGCGCCAAAAACGGAAATACTCGGTTGTCCACTCACCTGCCATTACACGTGGAAAACCAACATCAGAATAGTGGCGGAAACGAATGTAGGCTTGATTCATGTAACTCATATCAAAGTCAGGGAAACATTTTTCCATGGCAATACGATAAGGTGCCTGTTGGTCGTAAATAGTATCGTCAACGTCAAAAACAATAGAGGTAATCATCTGTCCGTTCTTTCTTATATCATTCTCTTGTCATAGACTTAGGTAAATTAAGAGGTCTAACAACTAAACTACAATATCAGTCAGCTCCTAATTTAATCTACAGTCTTGCAGAAGTAAGCTTTAAGTCAACTGTCTTGGGGCAATCTTACTCGTCTGTTTTTTATCAGAGTACAATTGCCCAAACAGTCTTATTATACCGTTTTTACCCTCTTATTTCAATTTTCGACCCCACTTAAGGAAAGATTATTCGTGTTTTGAAGATAGAAAAAGGTTTGGAACATACTGTCCCAAACCTAATGCATCTTGTCATATTCAGACACTTATTTAATTTCTTTGAAGGTCATTTTTTGTTTGACTTCACCCTGACCACCCTTGGCGATCTGGTAATAGAAATCTTTTGATGTGAAGTGGTCACCATAAGCAAAGACCTTGTTGTACTGCCATTGTGACAATTGATCGTCCTCTTTTTTACCAAGAGTCAATGTTGTCTTTGTCACACTGTATTCCCACTTAGCTGTTTGGTCATTATAGGCCTTGTCAAAATCAGTCTGACTCTTAGCAGCATTAACCACTGTCGTACGATCTTGACTCACAAGTGCCTTGTTACCACCTTCTTGGAAGGCTACATACATGACACGATTATTGACCTCACCGTTTAGAGAACTTGAGTATTGGTAAACCTTTCCAGGTACAACACTATCCAAATGGTGTGTTCCCCAGTAATAGAAAGCACCAAATCCAGCTCCCGTAACCAAGAGACAAGCAAGAACAACACTAATAATGATATTTCTCTTTGACATGTCTTGCCCCTCTCTATTCATCACCAGTTAGATCAGAGAAATTTGCCTCTGAGTCTGTTTCAGTGTGGCTTGAAGAACTTGATGACGAACGTTCAACACTTGATGAGCTTGAACTCATGCGTGTTTCTGTTTGAGAATCATCACTTGATGACGCCTTAGATTCTGAAGATTTTTCAGTGCTTGACGATGAACTTTCTTTTTCCTTGTAAACATCAACGTTGAAAGCCCACTTATCACCCTTATAACTTACCTGAATTTGAGCATATTTTGCCTTGATAAGATCTGACAGCTTACCACCATTGCTAAGAGTGTCATAAATCTTTTCAGCGAGAGCTTTGGCATTGGCTTCAGTTTTGGCACCATCTTTAGGTCCATCAACAATGTCTTGAGCCTTAGGTGTTTCACCTTGAAGGTAAAGGGCTTTGCTTTCAGTGTCTTTCTTAGCAGCAGCATTTGCACCAGTCTTATCACCTTCATGTGAGAAGAAAGTCCATGCAGGGCTACCTGAACGTTTTTGTTGGTAAACTTGTTCGAATTCACTTTGAACCTTGTCTTGGAAAGCATCATCAGTCAATTCTTTTTCCTTAGAACTTTCTGTACTTGCTTTGCTTTCACTACTGCTTGCTGTTGAGCTTGATGCAGAAGAAGATGATGAAGATCCACTTGTTGAGCTTGATGAAGCATCTTTAGATTCAGATGATGATGAAGAAGAGTCCTTGCCATCTTTAGAATCTTTAGTATCTTTGTCGTTGTTATTGTTTGTAGTGCTATTTGAGAATGAAACGCTATTGTCAGAATTATCTGGAGCGTAAATCACTGTATTCTTAGAATGGTCATCAGAGACAAAAGTGCTGTTATTGATAATCACTCGGTTGTTATCACCGTAGTAGTTGTTGATAACAATCTTAGAATGTGCACAACGGTAACCATTACCAGTGACATGGTAACCTGCTGGGACATCACCATCACGTTTCAAGATGAGGACATCACCTGCGAAGATAAGATCAATATTCTGAATATTATTATCGTAGGCTAACTTTTCAATAGAAATTCCAGTCGCTTGAGAGATTCCCCACAAGGTATCTCCCCATTGAATCACGTACTGTTGGCCATCTAACTGCTGTGGATTGATGTTCTGAGTTGTCAAATTATTTGTAATTTGTTCAGGTGTGCTGGCAATCCAGTTTGTAATATCAGCAGCGTGAGCACTCGTTTGATTTTGATAAAAGCTATCTGCTAACACAGATACCGTAGGCATCCCAATAGGTGCTAGTAAAGCGCCAAGCATCACGGCTTTACTAACATAATTTTTCTTTTTCATCGTATTTCCTCCTTATATCATACGAAACTTACTTTGCTATTGTACACCCTTTTTATTATATTTGTCAATAAATTCTATAACTTTCTAATCAAAGGTTAATGCTAGTTTACAATTTGTCCTAAAAATAGACAAATCCTAGCTTTATTTATCTGACATTTAATCATTTGTCCTATCTTTAGAAGGTGATTTATGATACAATAATTACGACTATTTTATGGAGGACTAACATGTCAAATCAACACATGGAAGAATTGAACGATCAACAGATTGTCCGTCGTGAAAAAATGGCGGCTTTGGCTGAACAAGGAATCGATCCTTTTGGTAAGCGATTCGAACGCACAGCTACATCTGGTCAATTAAAAGAAAAATACGCTGACAAAACAAAAGAAGAATTGCACGAAATCAACGAAACTGCTACTATCGCAGGTCGTTTGATGACTAAACGTGGAAAAGGTAAAGTTGGCTTCGCCCACATCCAAGACCGCGATGGTCAAATCCAAATCTACGTGCGTAAAGATGCTGTCGGTGAAGAAAACTACGAAATCTTCAAGAAAGCTGACCTTGGTGACTTCCTCGGTATCGAAGGTGAAGTTATGCGTACAGATATGGGAGAACTTTCTATTAAAGCTACTCATATCACACACTTGTCTAAAGCCCTTCGTCCATTGCCTGAGAAATTCCACGGACTTTCAGACGTTGAAACAATCTACCGTAAACGTTACCTCGATTTGATTTCTAACCGTGAAAGCTTTGACCGCTTTGTCACACGTTCAAAAATCATTTCTGAAATCCGTCGTTATTTAGATGGTCAAGGATTCCTTGAAGTGGAAACACCTGTACTTCACAACGAGGCCGGTGGGGCTGCTGCCAAACCTTTCATCACTCACCACAATGCTCAAAATATTGATATGGTGCTTCGAATAGCTCTAGAACTTCATCTCAAACGTCTAATTGTCGGTGGTATGGAACGCGTCTATGAGATTGGCCGTATCTTCCGTAACGAAGGAATGGATGCAACTCATAATCCTGAATTTACTATGATTGAGGTTTACCAAGCCTATGCTGATTTCCATGATATTATGGATTTAACAGAAGGTATTATCCAGCATGCTGCAAAAGCTGTCAAAGGAGATGGTCCTATCAACTACCAAGGAACTGAAATCAAGATCAATGAACCATTCAAACGTGTTCACATGGTGGATGCCATTAAGGAAATCACTGGCGTTGACTTCTGGCAAGACATGACTTTGGATGAAGCCAAAGCTATTGCTGCTGAAAAGAACGTTCCAGTTGAAAAACACTACACTGAAGTTGGTCACATCATCAACGCCTTCTTCGAAGAATTCGTTGAAGAAACATTGATTCAACCAACATTCGTTTACGGTCACCCAGTTGCTGTGTCTCCATTGGCTAAGAAAAACCCAGAAGACCCTCGCTTCACTGACCGTTTCGAACTCTTCATCATGACCAAAGAATACGGAAATGCCTATTCTGAGTTGAACGACCCAATCGATCAATTGTCACGTTTCGAAGCACAAGCTGCTGCTAAAGAACTCGGGGACGACGAAGCAACAGGCATCGACTACGACTACGTTGAAGCCCTCGAATACGGTATGCCACCAACAGGGGGACTCGGAATCGGTATCGACCGTCTCTGCATGCTCCTCACTGATACAACAACTATCCGTGATGTCTTGTTGTTCCCAACGATGAAATAATAATCATATCCCATTATTTGAATAATGGGATATTTTTATATGAGGTATAAACGTGTTTAAAAAATTGAAGTCCCTTTTTAAGAAAAAATCAACTGTAATTGAACAGCCTGAGACAAAGAGAGAAGAAAGCCAATTAGACTTTCCCATAGACCGCGCAGATTATTTTTTCGATCATGCACTTGTATTTTATTGTGAAGAAAATGATATACCGTCAGAAAAACTAAGCAAATCAGATATGCTAGAGATTAGCAAAAGAGCTGCCTTTCATCTCAGTGTCTTCGTAGCTTGGCTAGCAAAACATGATTTTCTGAATCCCCAAAGCGATGGCTTTAACCAAGAAGATGCACAAAAACTCAAGAATGAAACGATTACGGGTACAGACTATCTCTTTAAACATCTTGATGAAAAACTCTATTCATCTGATATTAGTGACACACTCCTCCCCTTCATCTCTGATTTTTATGAAGATTATATGGATTTCTGTTATACCGTCTTGGTTGATGATGTTGCTAGAACTGAATTTAGTTGGGAAATCTATCACTCGGTTGAAGATGATATCGACGAGATGTTCAGTCAATATAAAACTCACATCAATTAATATGAAAAACGCTTCTCTCATCTCGAGAGAAGCATTTTCTTATTTCCAAAATTTTGCTTTTGAGGCTGTGACCCAAGCTGACAAACAAGCAAGGGCTACTACCCCATAGATAGCGTATTGTTTCGCAGGATAAATCCATGCTTTGTTTTCTTCATGCGAGCGAGACTTCCAGAGGCCGATGTAATCTCCCGTCATTCCAGGATTTTTAAGGCGCTCCATATAGTTGACAGGTAGGTTATCTGGCTGATTCATCTGCACGTTAATGATAAAGATAACTTTACACTTAATCTAGTAAAAGTGGTTTGGAAGAAAATGAATATATTTTAAGTCAAATTATCAAGATAATTTATACAACTTTTTATTTTTTCAGCAAACCACAACTCTATATCTTCCCTCTCTGATAAATCTAGTCCCATTGTATCGTCTTTAATATAGTATGCAAAAGAATTTGTATTATTTATTTTATCCGAGGAAGAATCTATGAAATCAGGTTCATGCTCTTCCAATAATTTTTCGATTTCTGTACTTCCATTCTTTTTTCTATAGGTACCAAAATTAATTCTTAGTGACTTTCTATTTAGATACATCTCAATAATCCGAGAATCAATCTTACTATTTATGTAGAGTAAATTACGTTTTCCAATTCTACCAAATTTATAATCAGGAAAATCCTCAATATTGAAATTTTTCACAAATTCTTTCCAAAACTCTTCTTGTAAATCAATAAGTTTACTATCATCTCCTTTATTAATTGTAAACACAGATGTTACATTTAATCTATTCTCAATATTCTGTCTATTTTTCTCCTCATTTTCTTTTATAAAATCTTTTAAAATTTTTGCAAACCTTTTAAATTCATCGTCTTGGTTTTCATCTTGATCGGAACCAATGAGTTTATCAATATACGAACTTCTCGATTCATCTAATTTTCTATATTCCTCAGGAAATGCACACCGTAAAATAGTTAGATACATTAACGAAAGATCTAACATTTTCTTCTCATCCTTTTTCTTCTCATCCTTTTTCTTCTCATCCTTTTTCTCTCCTTCAGAACTTAAAATTGTTTCTGAAAGACTATACAGATTAATTATTCGATTTATTGTTCGTGGTGTTGATCCTATTGCAACCTTTATCGCCTCCTCAATTTTATTCAATCCTTCGCTCTCTAAATTAACTTTAATCGCTTCTAATTGAGATCTAATGTAATTGTTTAGATTGTAGTTTGAATATGGCACATTAAATGGGACCTGAATAATCTTTTCGAAGAAATTTTCCTGTTTCACATCAGAAATTTCTGAATATTTCTCTCTTAAACCTTGTTTAACAATTGACTCATCTATAGCAATAACAAAAACACACTTTTCAGAATCTAGAAATAACTTCATTATTTCTAAGAGTTCAACTGCATATTTCGGTGAAATACGATCTAAATCATCAATAAAAACAACTAGTCTCTCTTCTTCTTTACAGAAATTAGAAATTAAATTTTCAAAATCTTTCTTTAAATCTTGTAAGATGAGTTCCTCATTGTTAGGTATGTCAGGGTTAATCAACCCTGACAATTCATCATAATTTATACCTACTTTTCCAAAAATTCCTTTTAAGTCAATTATTTTTGTCAATGATGAAATCGTCTTCAAAACTTTAATTGCCTGATTATATAGTTCTTTACTCTCATCTTTGCTTTCAATTTCTTTTACTAAAGCAGATAAAAATTGAACGGACAAGTACGGGGTTAGATTGAACTGTGAAAACTGCCATGTATTAAACCAAATTGTTTTACAGTTTTTATTAAGCTTTTCTTGAACCTGTCTCATCATACTCG